>JAGGYZ010000073.1 GCA_021162285.1 Candidatus Fermentibacteraceae bacterium | reverse complement strand
GTTCTGCCTTTGTCTTCATTAAGCACTTCGGCAGCTGCCAGGTATATGGCCGAAAGCCCGCACAGGATTCCCTCGAAACCTGTAAATACGCTGAAGAATGCAGGCATTTCAAACCAGTGCTCAACAGCAAGAAGCCAGAAAAGACCGGTTACACTGGCAAACACAACCTGTATCGCCCTGTGCTTGCCGAAAGTTGCAAACCAGAGCCAGAACGCAAGAAGACCCCACATGAAGAGGTACCAGCCAAGGAAAACCCTGTCGGCGCCACCTTTCATTACTATGAATACCAGACTGATCCAGAAAGAACCAAAACTGACAAAAGCAGTTGTTCCGAATGTGTTGCCCTTTCTGAACTCCATGATGCCGGCAATGATCTGGGCAATACCTCCGTACAGAATACCCATGGCCATGATGTTAACATCCATGGGGAAAAATCCCGCATTGTGGATGTTAAGAAGAACTGTAGTCATTCCAAACCCCATAAGACCAAGGGGGGCAGGGTTTGCCAGCTTGTTTTCGATCATTCCGTTTCCTCTCCTGTGTTACTTTTTTCGGCTGTTGACGACGCACAGGGGCGATTCTACAGATGAAAATCAGAATTGTCAAAAACAGAGGGGGCACCAGAGTACCCCCCCAGAGCCAGCGGCAGGCTACATACCGTATTTCTCTATGATACCCTTCTTATCAAGCCCGAGAATGCCGTACTTCTCTCCAATTTTCCTGAATGCGGCAACTGCCTTGTCTATGTGCTCCTTCGTGTGTGCTGCAGAAAGCTGAACACGGATTCTGGCAGCACCTGCAGGAACAACCGGGAAGAAGAAACCGATTACATATATACCCTCTGCATACATATCGCGGGACATGTCATTGGCCAGTTTTGCGTTGTAAAGCATAACCGGAACAATAGGAGTGTTTCCCGGTCGTACGGCAAGACCTGCTGCTTCAATACCCTTGCGGAAATAGGCAGCATTCCATTCAAGTTTGTCACGAAGCTCGGTACTGGAGGTAACGAGATCGATAACCTTGATGGAAGCGTTCACAATCGGTGGAGCCATGGAGTTTGAGAACAGGTATGGTCTTGCCTTCTGACGACAGAGTTCAACAAGTTCTTTCCTGCCGGAAACGCAGCCGCCTGAGGCTCCACCCAGACCCTTTCCGAATGTTGTAGTAATAAGGTCTACCTTGTCTATCACATTGAAGTGTTCGTGGGTTCCGCGGCCTGTTTTGCCAATAAACCCAGAGGCATGTGAATCATCAACAAGAATCATAGCTCCGTACTGATCGCACAGAGCACACATCTCATCGAGCGGGGCAAGATCGCCGTCCATGGAGAAAACACCGTCTGTAACAACAAGAACATGACGCTTGTCCTGATGCAGCTCAAGCTTCTTCTTCAGGTGTTTCATATCCATGTGTTTGAAGGTGTCGTACTGTGCTGAACACAGACGGATTCCGTCTACAAGGGATGCGTGAATCAGTCTGTCTGCTATTATTACATCTTCCTGTTCCATGATAGATTCGAACACACCGGAGTTTGCGTCCATGCACGACGGAAACAGAAGAGTGTCTTCCATGCCGAGAAAATCAGAAACCCTGTCCTGAAGCTCCCTGTGGATGTCCTGCGTTCCGCAGATGAATCGCACCGAACTCATACCGTACCCGCGCTGGTCCAGACCGTCGTGAGCTGCCTGTATAACTGCAGGGTGACTTGAAAGACCCAGATAGTTGTTTGCGCAGAAGTTAAGAACTTTCTCCCTGGCTGCACCTTCCGGGTATTCCACCTCTATCTCGGCATCCTGTGGAGAGCAGATAAACCTCTTCTCCTTGTATATGCCTTTGTCTTTGATGGTCTGAATATCCTTCTGGAACAGCTCTCTGGCTTTTTCTGTGTATGCCATTATTCCTCCAATCAGCCCTGATGTTTCCGAACAAGAGTGCAGATGCGGTCTACGGTGTCGAAAGCTTCCGGTGTAGCCTCACTGTCTGGAAGGCTAATCTTGAATTTTTTCTCCAGAAACACCTTCAGGGACACCATTGAAAAACTGTCTACAATACCGGAAGAGATAAGCGGCGTATTGAACGTTACATCCAGGTCATCATCTTCATCTACATACTCGTCTACCACATACTCAAGAATCATATCTTTCATTTCTTCAGCCATAACAAATCCTTTCTTCCGGAGTGTTAATCGTCTTCAAGTGTTGAAAGGTCGCCAACTTCCTCGCCCCACTCCAGAGCCTTGAGATATCTCCTCAGTATCTTGCCTGAACGGGTTTTGGGAAGTTTTTCCGTGTATTCTATCTCCTGGGGCATAGCCAGAGGAGAAAGCCTCTTCCTGATGAAGTTCATGATGTTGAGTTCAAGGTCATCGGAAGGTTCGTAACCGGGATTAAGGGTAACAAATACCTTAACAACTTCCATGTTTACCGCGTCAGGCTTACCTATTGCGGCAGCCTCTGCAATGGCTTCGTGCTCCACAAGGGCTGATTCAATCTCGAACGGGCCCACAAGGTGGCCGCCTGTGTTGATAACATCATCGTCCCGGCCTACAAACCAGTAGTAACCGTCTTTGTCGAAGCTTGCCCTGTCACCTGAAACGTACCACAGCGACTTGTCTGTTCGAAGCTCAGGAGGCATTGCATTTTCAGAAGCACCTACGAACTTGCTTCTGTAGATGTCAGGCTTCTTTACATACTCTCTGAACATCGATGGCCATCCCGGTCTGAAAGCGATCAACCCCACTGTTCCCGGTTCTGTAACAGGTTCATTGGTTTTTAGATCAAGGATTCCAGCCTCAATACCCGGGAAGGGTTTGCCCATTGAACCGGGCTTGATCTTCATGCCGGGAAAGTTGGTTATCATCATGGCTCCTGTTTCAGTCTGCCAGAATGTGTCCAGGAAAGGAAGGCCGTAAACCTTTTCACTCCAGATAACGGCTTCCGAATTAAGCGGCTCTCCTACAGATGCCAGATGTCTGAGACTGGAAAGGTCATACTTTTTAACAAGTTCCTCCCCGTCGCGCATGAGAGATCTGATAGCAGTTGGTGCCGAGTACCACACTGTAACTTTGTTGTCCTGAATGAACTGGTACCAGGCAGCTGATGTAAAACCACTGTCCAGTACGCACTGGGTAACACCCAGACTCCACGGTCCGATGATTCCGTAACTCGTACCTGTAACCCAGCCGGGATCGGCTGTGCACCAGTAAATATCATCGTCTTTCAGATCCAGCACCCAGGAGGTTGTTAGGGCCTGCCCCCACACTGAACCATGAACATGCTGGGCGCCCTTTGGCTGCCCTGTGGTTCCCGAAGTGTAATGAAGAACAGATGGTGTTTCAGTTTCAGACTTGTATACCTCGAAGTCTTCAACGGGAGCATCTTCAACATTAAAGAATATTTCCTCGTCACGAAGCTTGTTGGGGTTGCCTTCCACAACAACGATTTTTTCCAGAGCCGGAAGTCTGTCCTGTATCTTTCTTACCTTCTTCACGTGTTTACGTGTGGTAAGGATTACCTTTGTATCAGCACTGAAAAGCCTTACCTCAAGCGATTCGTCACCAAACGCCGAGAACAGCGGCTGAGCAACAGCACCCATCTTCAAAACGCCCAGGAAGGAGATGTAGAGCTCGGGGATCTTGTCCATAAAGAGACAGACCTTCTCTCCCGGCTTCACCCCCAGATCCTGCAGGAATTTTGCATAACCACTGGACAGAACCCTGAGGTCGTTGAAGGTATAGGTCTTCTGCTTCCCCCCGAAACCCTGCCAGATAAGGGCTTTTTTGTCGCCTTTTCCCTGTGCACAGATTCTGTCGGAACACATGGCTCCGATGTTGAGAACTTCGCCTTGCTTCCAGCCAAGAACCTGTTTTGCAATGTCCCAGCTGAAGTTCTCTTTTCTCTTCTCATAGGATCCGATATTACTCAAAATCGCTCCTCTCAATTTGGCAGGAATTCCTGAACAGATGGAAACTCCCGGTTCTTTTTGTGTTCGTATACCAACTGCGTATTCAAGTACAAATAATTCAAGTGCCCTTCCATGTCTAGACTGCTCTGCCCTCTGCTACAACAATGGCAACAGCATTGCTTCTGGTGTGGGAAATTGAAACATGAAGCTTCTGTATTCCGAGGCTGTTCTGAAAGAAAAGGGCCTTCCTGTAAAGTACAAGGAAAACTGCTCCTGTTTCTGCGTTTCTAGCAACCTCCACATCCAGAAATCGAATGCCGGAGGAAAGGCCTCTTCCCATCGCCTTGAACGCGGCCTCCTTAGCCGCAAACCTGGCAGCAAAATTCTCCCATGGTCTTGCCTGAGAACGACAGTACTCTATCTCAGCGGCAAGAAAAAGCTCGTTAGTAAGCCTGTCATTAAGACGGTTGCGGAAGGAAACAACATCAACAGTATCAATCCCGATTCCCAAAACCACATGTACCTGCCTTCTTCCTGAATAAACAACGCACCGCCCGAACAGGTCTCACCCCGGGCATCTGTATCTCTTCCCATTCCCTATCATAACAACTGGCGGCTGTGTAGTGTTGCAATTCAGCGAAAACAGCAGTTATCTGTCTGCGCACTGCCTCACTGCTTTTGCTACCCGTGACAGGCAGTTGCCTCATTTAAATAGTTTTATAAGCTTTGTGGCTTTTGTACTACTTCGCAATAACAAAGCTTACTTATCTCATCGGTGAAAAAAGATCAGACTCCAGGGCGAGAGGTTCAATTCTCGTTGTAAAGCTAATGAGAACTGGATTTCACAGGACGAAATGAGGTTACCCATTGACGTCAATCGATTGGATTTTTATACTTCATCTAATGTGAATGTGAACACAATCACAAAGTAGGAGATAAATGATTACAAAGCGCGTACCCAGTGAAACAATTGGCAGGCTTTTCAGGTATTTTCGTTCTTTAAGCTGTCTTCTCCGCAAGGGTGAAGAAATTGTCTCTTCCAAAACACTTGCTGAAGTATGCCACATAAAACCGGCTACGGTACGCAAGGATTTATCGTATTTTGGCGAATTCGGAACCAGAGGAGTTGGATACGATGCTGCCAGCCTTATCAACAAAATCAAAAAAATTATCAAGCTTGACAAGAAGATAAATGTTGCCCTTGTTGGAATAGGCAACATTGGAAGGGCATTACTTAAACATTCAACCTTCGAATTAGAAGGTTTCAAAATAGTTATGGCTTTTGATAATAGCCCTTCGAAGATAGGTGATACTGTAGGAAACGTAATGATTGAAGATGCAGCAAACATACGTGAAAGAATTGAATCATCGGGTATACATCTTGTAATTCTGGCTGTTCCCGATTACGCGACTTCCAAAGTAGCGAATGTACTTCAGCTGGCTGGGGCAAAATCTATTCTGTCCTTTTCTCCGTGTGGATTATCGATGCCGGCTGACATTCAGGTGACATGTATTGACCTGAGCGTTGAAATGGCGCGACTGGTATACAATTCATGCGTTGATTACAGGGAAAAAGTATGAACGAAAACCATGGTTCTTCGCAAGGAATATCACGAATAGCAAAGGCTGAGAAGCCTCATGAAACAAGAGCTTTTCTGAATCTATTCGCGATTCTATTTGTAGTATGGATCTTACTTACAGAGAGTTTTAACTGGCAGGAATTGACTACAGGATTCATCGTAAGTTTAGGCCTTTCAATATTTCTGAGAAAGAGTTACATAAAACTGGATATTCCTCCGTTTACCATCAAACGACTCTGGTATTTTATGGTTTATCTGGTTGTACTGCTCGTGGAAATCATCAAAGCAAACTTTGATGTAGCTTACAGAATAATCCATCCGAGGCTGCCCATAAAACCTGGAATAGTAGTAATAAAAACGGAACTTAAGCAGGACTTTGCAAAGATGATGCTGGCCAATTCGATTACTCTTACACCCGGTACGTTCACACTGGACATTATCGGCGACAGATTACTGATTCACTGGATTTATGTAAGAACCGAAGACACAGAACGGGCAACCGAAATGATCGGTAATAAATTTGAAAAATATCTGAAGGTGATATTCTCATGAGTGAAACTTTTGTACTGGTTCTTTTAAGTGCCGCAGGGCTTGGAATGCTGCTGTGTCTTATCCGTTTTTTCAAGGGTCCTACCGCCCCGGACAGAGCTGTTGCAGTTGATACAGCGTGTACAGTAACTACCGCACTTCTTGTTTTCATGGCTTACTACTTTAAGAGACAGATCTACCTTGATGTTGCGCTTGTTTATGCGGTTCTGATGTTCATAGGTGTTGTTGCCATAGCTCGATTCCTGGAGAGGGGGATATAGAAAATGCTTCCTCTTATAGGAAAAATTGTTACATCCTCCGGTGTAGTGTTCCTTCTGCTGGGGAGCCTGGGTGTCTTCAGAATGCCTGATGTTTACAATCGCCTGCAGGCAGGGACGAAATGTACTACACTCGGTGCATTTCTGACCATTGTCGGTGTTGGTATCATGGAACCCGCGTGGTTCTGGAAAACGCTTGTCATAGCTGTTTTCATAT
>JAGGYZ010000309.1 GCA_021162285.1 Candidatus Fermentibacteraceae bacterium | reverse complement strand
CCGGTGCTGTCTGAAGATACAAAGCCATCTGAAGAACTTTAACAGTTAATTGAACTGACGTCCTCGCGCCGGAAAAGAGTGGAGTTTAAATGCGAAGTCTTTTTGCAGCTTTGTTTGTGGGTTGTGTTTCATCTTTTGCCGCACAGCTTACATTCCATGTGGATTTTCAGAACCGCATCCCAGTGGAATCCAGCTATATGGGGTACACAAGGCTAAGTTTTCCCGGTTGTGAATCTGCCGGTCTGCCGGGAGAACCGCTTCTTCCAGCTCAGGTTGTTGCTCTGGTTGTTCCCTCAGGTGCTCTTAATGTAACTGTTTCTGCTGATGCAGCAGAGACAGTGTTAACCAGTGTATCCGGTGTTGTTCAACCTGCGGCTGTGCCGCGCCCCTTCAGCGCGGTTTTTTCCACACCGCAGACGATTCAGGAGAATCCGTCTATCTACAGTTCAGATGCTTTCTGGCCGTCCGGAAGGGTACAGAATCTCAGAACGGGAAACAAATCCGGGTTTACGATTGTAAGTCTTCTTGTGTATCCGTACACCTGCAATCCAGTTTCCAGAGAACTTGAGTTTGCTCCGAATGTGGATGTTACCGTTACCTGGGACCAGGGAGCTGCAGTTGCAGTTTCTCCTTCCCAGGCGGAGACAGCAGGTGAACAGCTCCGGAGCTGGGTTAACAACCCTGGAGATATTCAGCAGTGCAGCCCCATGACCATTGGTTTCGACGGAGTAGATTACCTTGTGGTAACTTCAGGCGACTATTCGGACTCGTTCACTTCATTTGTTGCTTTCAAGAATTCCCAGGGAATTACAACTGAGCTGGTGGATATAGCAGACATTGTCTCAGGCACATCAGGTTATGATGACGCCGAGAAGTTGCGTAACTACCTAATACAGAGATACAGCACCGACGGGATCAAGTACGTTCTGCTTGCAGGAGACCAGTCGGTTGTTCCTGTGCGGTCGGTAAACCTTTCCTGCGAAGGTTACACAGACACAGCTCCTGTGGATCTGTACTTCAGTGATCTCGACGGTACCTGGGATGCCAGTGGTGATCACAATTACGGGCAGCCCGGTGACAGTCTTGATCTTTACGCTGATATTGCGGTGGGCAGAGCCCTGTTTGATTCTGCAGACGAGGCTGCTATTTTTGTTGAAAGATCCATCAGTTACGAGGGTTCACCTCCGGCAGGTGACTGGCAGACTACTGCCATGCTCTGCGGAGCAGGGCTGTTTCCCGGTTATACTGGTGCAAAGGTGTGCGATTCAATTGCGGTCAACCTCCCATCGGGCTGGATTGTGAACAAGGCTTACGAAACTGTCCGTTCAAGTGATGGTTTTACCACACCCATTGATATTATCAACACTGGAGCAAACTGGGTACACTATGCAGGCCATGGGAACACAGGTGGTATCTACTGGCAGGGTTCTCCTTCATCCATGATGACCAATTCCATAGCGCAGGGGCTCGCCAATGGAAGCAAAGCAGGTATCCATCATAGTATTGCATGTATGCCGGGAGCTTTTCAAAGCGGTGAGTGCTGTGCAGAGGCTTTGTGGCACAACAGTGGCGGCGGAGCCGCTTCCGTGATGTTCAATACCAGCTACGGGTGGGAGGGAAACCTTCCTGAAATGGGTGTCAGTGAATGGATGTGTGTTTACCTCACGGAAGAGGTTTACCAGAACGGGAATTCTCTTATTGGTGAAGCCTTTGCAACATCGAAAGACCGCAGAGTTCCTCTGTGGACAGGCGGGTACGACAGAGAGCTTTACTGTATTCTGGACTGGCACGGCTTTCACGATCCCACTCTGGTTCCCCTTAACGGAAGTTCCGGTGTGGAAGATAGTTCACAGGGTATGGTATCGCCGCAGACTTCTCTTGCCGGGCCATTCCCCAACCCTGTTGCCTCTGGTGCTTCTGTTTCCTTTGCTGCAGGTTTTTCCAGTTCATCAGCCAGAATTTCTGTTTTTGATGTCTCAGGAAGGCTTGTATGGAATCAGTTTCTTGAGAGTTCATGCTCTGTTGTGTGGAACACACAGAACAGTGTCAGCCCGGGAATCTATCTGGTAAGGCTTGAAGCCGGTTCCTCTTCGGCAGTAAGCAAACTGATCGTTACCAACTGACAGTGTTGTCCGGGTGACGGAGAATTCTTGAAGGCGGTAAAAACACAGATACCGCAATGAGGTTGCAGTTGAGACTTGCTATTTAGCTGATCTGAAGTGAAAAGGGGGAGCCGTCCGGCTCCCCCTGGATATATGTGGATTAACCGTGGTTACAGTTGATCTTTGAGATGGCGTCTTCGCACGCTTTGATAAGCGAGTATTTGGTTGGGGCGGTTGTAAGAAGAGGATGGGTTCCAACCTGGAAAGACACCAGCTCATACACGGTTATGTACTTCTGTATTGCAAGAGCTATGATGTTTATCATTTCTCCTATAGATTTGCCACCGTAGATCTCGCCTCCGATGATCTCACCGTTTCTCGGGGAAACAATAATTTTCATACGGATTTCCTTTGCGCCGGGGAGGGTCCCGGGATGTCTGTCCATGTCTGAAAAACTTCCGGTTACGTACTCTACATCGGATGCTTCGGCAGATTGTTCAATAGCACCTGCAGAGGCAAAGGCATAACCGTTCAGTTCCGTTGAGAATACAGAGAGTGTTCCCGAAAATGTTCTGAGAATACCTATTTTGCTAAGGTTGTAACCCAGAATACGGGCTTCAGCAGTTGCAGTGGATGCCAGCATAATATGGTCTGTTCTTCCGGTAATGAAACCAATTGTTTGAGAACAGTCACCGACTGCATAGATATTTTTGCTGCTGGTTCGCATGAATTTGTCTACTCTGATAGTTCCTCTTTTTGTTATCTGCAGCCCTGCTCTCTTCGCAAGATCGGTGTTGGGCTTGTAGCCTATTGCCGAAATAACCATGTCTGCGTCAATGATTTTACCGCTTTTCAGCTTGACAGACTGAACTTTGCCATCTTCCCCAACAAGCTCTTCCACTGTACTTCCAGTAAGAACGTTCACACCGGCTTTTTTGAGATTTACGTCGGCAAGAGCTGCAAAATCGGGAGAGAATGCCTGGCCAAGACAGTGATCCATCATTTCAACAATGGTAACTTTCTTATCGGGGTGTTTGGCTATCTGCTCGGCAACCTCTGCACCTATGAAACCGCCGCCAATAATAACAACATTCTTTGCAGATGCTACCCTTTCCTTCAGGGCTGTGATGTAGTTGAAACTTTTTCGAATGGTCTCTACATTTTCAAGGTCGTAACCCTTAATGAAGGTGGGTACAGTGGGTGTGGAGCCTGTTGCAAAAACAAGCTTTCTGTAGGCCAGCTCAACACCTGATTGTGTTCTCAGGGTGTTACTGGCCAGATCGATGTCTGTTACCCGGTCTACAAGAACTTCTCCTCCTGCTTTTATGAATGGTGCAGGTCCCATTTTGTTCTGAGAAATACTATCCAGGTCGTGAAATACATAGGGAATACCACAGGGTACAAGCCCGTTTTCTTCTTCTTTGATCATAAGGAACGATGTCTGAGGATTCTGTTTCTGGGCAGTTACCCCGGTGATCAATCCTGACGGTCCTCCGCCGATAATGATTACATCGTAGGTTTTCATACTGAACTCCAACTGTTTAGTGTTGTATATACTGGAACTGCGATGGGGGAAGAGATACTCTTTCAGCACCATTGTGAATATATGAATAAGGGTAACGGAAATACAACTATTTCATATCAATTATATATGAATATACTAAAACATACTGAAACGATAGGAAATACGGGAAACAAGCAGCGGAGATACCATTGGAGGTTCTCCGCCACTGTTGCTACTCTGTTCTGTAGGGAAGTTCTGCTATGATAAACCTGTTTACGGTAACCTCTGTGTGTATGTCCGGCACCACTTCCAGAGCTGCTATCCGTTCAACTGTTTCTTCCGGCAGTCTGTAAAGAATCATTACATCTGTAGATGAGTCTGCCAGAAATCTGCTCTCCCAGGTGCTCCAGAAGGCATCGAATTCATCTTCATTCAGTACGCCGTCCGCCCACCGCCAGAGTTCTCTTTCAAGTTGCACCGGTTCATCAAGAAACTGAAGACCTTTCGGTATGCTGGTAAGTATATCCGCAAGGGTGAAAACACCGAACATCGGTCTGCCTCCAGAGGATGTAAGAACGATGCAGGGAATTTCACCGTACGGCATCCTGAATGAAAAGTTGCCACTCTGGTTTACAAATGGCAGGTCTCCCATACTGCCTGGACGGCATTCGTAGTAAATAAAACGGTCGGTTTCACCGTTCGATGAAACATTCAGAGCATCAACCTGCCGCCAGACAGGAAAAGGGTAGTTGTGCTCTCCGGAGTTCACCCAGCCTTCGGTATGAATGGTGTCTGAAGCTTCAGTGAGCCTGAGGTTGTTCCACACTGCGTAGGTTGAATTGATACCGCCTTCATCGGGTTCAGGGAGCACTGCTGTTGTGTAACCCATATCAGAGAAACTGATCCTTACAGTAACAGAGCAGGGATCCCCGTGAAAATAGACAACGGGAGCCCTGTCATCAAGCGGATCCTGCAATGGTTCAGCGGTAATAATCTCAGAATCGGTCGGAACCGCCCCGGACACAACATCCGGAGCTGTTGTTACAACACCCCACTCGTGAACCTGAAGCCCGGCAATCAGAAGCATTAGTGTTAACATTTCAGTTTATCCTTACCAGGCCGAGGAACAGCCTGTTGTAGGTAATTTCCCTGTCAATGTCATCGTGTACATCCAGACACACGGTGCTGTATTGTTCCACAACATCCCATGGTAGCGGAAACAGAATCCACTGTTCATTGATACCTCTTTTGTCCCACAAAGATTCATCGTCAATACTACCGTTTACAAAGAACGGTTTCCAGGTTTGCCACAGAGCACTGATTTCCTCAGACTTCAGACTGTTTCCACCCCAGTCGCAGATGATGGTACAGATGTCTTCATCGTTCAGTTCACCTGTCTGGTCCGGCGGTGTTCCAGAGCCGTCCGGGAGAGGGATAAGTTGAATCCTTTCCACATCAGGGCTGTCTCCAACGGTGATTAGAAGACCGTCAGGCGCATAGTACCCTGCAAGAGTTCTTGCCTCGTAAATACTTTCAGGAGGGTTCCAGTACGGAATACCGATTTCGTAGTACAGGAAATTCGATCTGTATTCCTCTGAAGCGGGGAAGTACAGTTCCATTGATGGTACCT
>JAGGYZ010000253.1 GCA_021162285.1 Candidatus Fermentibacteraceae bacterium | reverse complement strand
GCCAGGAATGCTTCGTCACTGGAAGGATCTGCAACACTGATGTACACTGCGAAGGCTGCTGCCATGAAGGCTGCAGGAGCTGACATAGTTTCACTGACTGCAGGCCAGCCCGATTTCCCAACACCCCGGGCAGCAATAAAGGCAGCACAGAAGGCCATGGCAGAGGGGAAAACACTGTACACTCCCAGCCTGGGTATTACAGAACTCAGGCAGGCTGTTGCTGACAGATGGAGTGCAGTGCACCATCAGGATTTCAAAATAGAAAACACAATGGTTTCAAACGGAGCCAAACACAGTATTGCAAACATGCTTGAGGCTGTTGTTTCTCCAGGCGACAAAGTTCTTCTTCCAAAACCCTACTGGGTCAGTTATCCCCAGATGGTAAGGCGCCTCGGCGGTATTTCTGTTTTTCCGGAAACAGGCGGAATGCTTATCACCGGAGATGACATACGGCTGGCAGCAGCTTCGGGAGCCAGGGGGATGATATTTAACTCCCCGTGCAATCCCTCAGGACTTGTTAATACCACGGAAATGATTGAAGACATCGCTGCCGCAGTGAGAGAAACAGGTATATGGGTAATATCAGATGACATATACGAAGACCTGTACTACGGCTCGGGCAGGGTTCCCCACATACTGCAGGCAGATCCTTCACTGAGAGATCAGGTTGCACTGATTACAGGTGTATCCAAGACATACGCCATGACAGGGTGGAGAATCGGTTTTGCAATAGCAAATCCGGAATGGATCAGAATTGCAGGCAGAATACAGGCTCATACTACTTCCAATCCATGCTCAATTTCCCAGTACGCTGCACTGGCAGTTGTAACCGGACATGCCGAAGAGGAACGGATACAGATGTTCAAGGCTTTTGAGAGAAGACGGGATCTTATCTGCGGTCTGCTGGATGAAGTCCCTGGACTTGCCTTTGACAGACCTGAAGGAGCGTTCTATGTTTATCCGAAGATTCTCAGTGAGAAGGAAATAAATACAGAGAAATTCTGTGTTTCCCTCCTGGAAAAAGGTGGTCTGGGAACTATTCCTGGAAGTGCGTTTGGTAATGAGGGCTATATAAGGCTTTCCTTTGCTGTCTCGGATGATGATATTGCAGAAGCAGTGAAGAGGTTGAACAGCTTTTTAGAACGGGGTGATTTCAAATGATAGTAACCTGCCCTAATTGCGGTAAGAAGTACCATATTGCGGAAGAAAAACTTGCCGGTAAATCAAGGCGGTTGAGATGCAAGAACTGCCGTGAGGTGTTTATCATTCATCCGCCCAGGAAAGAGCAGGAATCTTCTGTTTCCGCCATCGATGAACGGGCAGCAAGGTTTGCCCGGGTCCTGGCTTCCGATATGCTTATCTACAACAAGGATGCTGTTGAACAGTCCCGCGATGAAGGTAATCTTTCGGAAACAATGGCTGGAGAGATTGAACGCTCCTGGCAGCTCTGGAAGAGCAGGTTTCCGGAAGCAGCTGAGAGCAAAGAGGGAATAGGTGTTTTCCGCGGGTCGTTGAAAGATATTCTTGCAGGTGGAGACGACCAGTTCGATGACTGGAAACCGGAGTAATCAAGTCTCTCTATGCTTCTGCAATTTCTCTTTTAAGACACCGGAAAATGATGTGTGTGAGAATCATGTGAACATCTTCTATCTGCTGCATATCGTTGGAAGGAACCACGATGGCGTCTGTAGCCACCTGAAGGGCTGTTCCTCCGTCAAACCCGGAGAGCAGAATTGATACAGCATCTGCTTCGTTTGCAACATGAAATGCATTTATCACATTTGGGCTCATGCCGCTTCCAGAAAGGCCTATTACCACATCGCCTTTTTCCACAAGGTTTCTGAGCTGTTCTCCAAAGGTATTCGTGTAATCGGTATCGTTTGCCCAGGCTGTGAGAAGCGGCATGTTTTCTGCGAGAGAAATTGCCTTCAACCTGGGTTTGCCATCTGAAATGGTTCCCTTTGCCAGATCGCAGACAAAGTGTGCACTGGTGGAGCTGCCGCCACCGTTCCCGAAAACAAAAATTTTTCTTCCTTTACGGTATGCCTCAAAAATTAACGACGTAACTCTTTCAACCGCTTCCGACGGTACTTTAAGAACAAGTTTGCTTACTTCATCAAGGTATTTTTCAATACTCGCGACCATTGTCATCTCCAAAAAAACTCAGATACTTGTCGTACTGAACAGTGCCCGGAGGTATCACGGCTTCAGCCGAAACAAGGCAGTTCCTGAGGTTTGAGTTTGCTCCAGTTTCTGAATTATCAAGTATAACACAGTTTTCCAGTATGCACCCGTGTTCAACAGTGCAGTTTCTGCCCACCCAGAGAGTTCCCTTGATCTGTGTTTCAGGAGGAACTGGGCTGTTCAGTACGATACCATTCGGTGGGATTGCAATATGAGGCCAGGGCCGTACTTCGCCGGACAGTATGCTGTGTATGGTAAGTAGATAGTTTTCGCGGTTGCCCGGACACCTCCAGAATCCCGGAAGAGCAAATGCGGCTGTGAGGTCTGCCATGGGCTCACGGGGATCAAATCCGTCTTTTTCAACCCAGACCATGCCGGAAAAACAGAGGTTGGTTTCAAGATTTTCCGGAGAAGGGTTCTTTTCGTGTTTTTCAATGTAACCTCGGCCGTCTGTGAGAACAGTTGTGTGTTCCCACGGCTTTGCGGAACAGGCAAGAGATACACCTGCAGCTGCCCCTGAAGCAGTGGTGAGATCGCGAAGTTCAAGTGGAGACTGTCTTGTAATACACCCGCTGTATGCTGCCAGCCAGCCTGAGCCGAGCTCCAGCTGCGCCTGCCGGAAGCTGCAGTTTTCCACATCAGGGTGCTGTTCCTCAGAGTCTGTGAGTATCCTGGTAATACCATGGTTTTGAAGATGAATCACCAGATCGATAAAAGGTGTTGCACCGCACACATTATTGTGAGCAGCAGTTTGGCTGCTGAAAATAAAACAGTTCACTGATTGAACCTGGCGTATCTTATCAGGCCGTTTCCTCTCCCTGCAGATTTTGCCAGTCTGTAAAGAACTTTCTGCAAACCCATTCTGAAATACACAAACCTTGCCCACTGTTCATAGAAGGCACCAACATTGATTTCAGCAGGTTTGATGTATCTGCGTATTGCACCGTAATTACCGCTCTGTTCCTTGAATACACTGAAGCCGCCCTTTTTTAAAAATGCAGCCAGGGTGTCCGGTCCGAAGAAGTACAGGTGAGCAGGAACGGCGTCAGGAGTGATTGTACAGCACTTCAGTCCCTTGAGCAGGGCTTCCGCTTTTTCTTCCCAGTGGGTCAGTTCCCATGGGCACTGAACCACTAGAACTCCCCGGGAAGTCAGTATCCTTCCAATTTCTCTCAGCGTTTCAAAAGGACGGTGCAGGTGTTCAAGAACATCGAGAAGCAGAACAACATCAAATGAACTGTCAGGATATCCGGCATCTTCAAGCTTTCCGTTGTAAACATCCAGCCCCAGCTCACCGGAAGCGTAACCTGCAGCTAGAGGGCTTACCTCAACACCTTTCACATCCCAGTTGTGCAGGCGAAGGTGGTCAAGCAGAAAACCGTGGGCACAACCTACCTCAAGCAGCCTTCCTTCACCTCTGAAAGGTTCTATATCTTTTGCTCTTGTGTTAAAAAGCTTTGTGAATATGTGGTTATACTTCCTGAAGTTCTCCACATAACCGCCGTATCCTACATCTGCACTGTCGTAGTACTCTGCGCTGTACATTTCCTCAAGTGCAGATTCAACTGGACGGCGGGAAAGGTAGATCAATCCGCAGTTGCGGCATCTCACAACAGGCCAGCTTTTTTGAATGCTCAGGAGTTCCGGATCATCCTTCCCGCAAAGCATACATTTAACATTCTCTCCTGGAAAACTCGACCAGTCCATAAAACTCCATGTCAATGCCCTTGACAATTTGTCAAGTGTTGCCAGATCAATTATCTTAGCTGGAACCATTACCGACTCTGGCAATATACTGAGCGAATGCTCTCTGAAAACATGCAGGTTGTGAAAGGCGGATGAAATTTGGCCACCAGAAGAACTGAAGGACGCTCTCTTGAACTGTATCTTCGAGAAATAGGTACACGGGATACGCTTACTTCCGAGGAAGAAGCGAACCTTGCTCTGCAGATCAGAGAGGACAACCAGGAGGCTCTGAATGAACTCACCGAAGCCAACCTCAGATTCGTGGTTTCCATTGCGAAACAGTATGCAAATCAGGGAGTTGCCCTTGAAGATCTTATTAACGAAGGTAATGTGGGTCTCATAAGAGCGGCAAAGGGATTTGATGAGACAAAGGGTTGCAGATTTATTACATATGCCGTGTGGTGGATCAGACAGGCCATTCTGCAGGCACTTGCCGAACAGTCCAGAATTGTGCGTCTTCCGCTCAACCGTGTTGGAGAACTGTACAAGATGGGTAGAGCTACCAGAGAGCTTGGGCATTCACTTGGCAGGGATCCTTCCACAGTTGAAATTGCCGGAGAGCTCGATGTTTCCCGTGCAGAGGTAGAGGGTATGATGTCCATACACAGTACACACCTGTCTCTGGACAGCCCTGTTTATGAGGGAAGCGACAAAACATTCCAGGAAATGATTGCAGCTGAAGGAGGAGTTACTCCCAACGAAGCGGTTCTTGTTGATGCACTGAAAACCAGTGTTGACGACATGCTCAGCATACTGGATCACAGGGAAAGAACCATAATACAGCTGTTTTTCGGTATACAGACCGACAGGCGTCATACCCTTGCCGAAATAGGCAGAACAATGGGAATCAGTCGTGAGAGGGTAAGACAGTTGAAGAACAGAGCTATTGCAAAACTGCACGAGTGCAGTGACAGCACTACTCTGCTTCACTTCCTGAAATAGAGCATAAGTTCATGCTGAAGGGTTCTCTTAACTGGGTTCCAGGCAATCCATCCAGCAGGCGCAGGCAGATTATTATGTCACCGGCCAGAGCTGGATGGACCGGGTTTGCCGCTCTTGGTGTTGTTTGCGTGTTTATGGCACTGGGCTTCAGCCTCGGTAAGGGAGTATCTGATAACAGCAGAATGAGTGCTGACCAGGAGTACCTTACTCTTCAGGGCGAACTTATCCAGTTGAACACAAGAGTAGAGAATGTACAGAAAGCCCTGGAGCTTGTTTCCCAGCGGGAAGAACTTGCTTTTATGGCTGCAGCAGACATGAACATCGATTTTTCCAGACTCCAGGGCGATTTCACAGAGGAAAACACCGGTACGAATATTTTCAGGTACATAGACAACATTGAGCTGAGAATGGTTCTCTGTGAAAGACTTGCCTGTTCCGAACAGATTGCATACGACTCTCTGGCAGTGCTTCTTGTAGACAAAGCAGATCAGCTGAGACACACGCCGTCAATATGGCCGGTTAACGGTATTTTTATAAGCGATTTCGGCGCAAGAGTTGATCCGTTTACAGGAGCAGTTCGTTACCACAAAGGCATTGACCTTGCGGCTGTTACAGGAACACCCATATATGCTCCTGCAGATGGAACGGTTTCATTCTGCGGCTGGAGCGGAGGCTGGGGATTGAACCTTGTGATCAGGCATTCAGATATGATTTCAACAAGATTTGCCCACTGTTCCGCAATAGAGGTGGCAGTTGGTCAGTCTGTTCAGAGGGGAGACCTGGTTGCCAGGGTTGGTTCAACAGGAAGGTCTGTAGGACCGCATGTACACTATGAGGTGCTTAAGAACGGTGTTCAAATTGATCCCGAGGATTTCATAATAAGAGCCGGTCCCATGGAAGCTGCTTTCTAGGATGGTCTTTTATCCCGTGAATGTGTTTTGAGCACAAGAGATCTGTGGAACAGGTATGCCAGGTACTTCAATGCTGAAGAGGGTTTTATCTTTCCTGCTGATCAGCCTGAGTTGAATTTTTATCGTAGAATAAGAAAAGACTACACCGGCCGGTGTCTCGAAATAGGTGCAGGTGCCGGAAGGCTTACAGGTTCGCTTCATGCAGGGTCGGTTACGGTGGCCCTGGAACCAAGCGATTCCATGCTGCAGGCATGGAGCCCGTTCGATTCAGAACAGGCTGTGAGACTTCAGGGTACAGGTGAACTTCTGCCCTTCCGATCCAATTGTTTCGATCTTGTCTGCTTCCCCTACAACGGTCTTCAGTGTGTGACGGGCAGTGAGGTTCGGGCTGCCGTTGTAAAAGAAGCTTTCAGAGTTACAGAGCCAGGCGGCGTTTTTGTTCTTGAGGTTAGCCCTGTGTTTGCAAGACGGGGTTCTGAACCGCTTACAGAGCGTTACAATGCATCTATGCCTGACGGAACAAGGTTGATTCTGAGGGAAAGAGTTGAAAGCAGACCGGACATGGATTCCGTAAGGTATCACATGTTTTACACCACGGTAAAGACGGATGGTTCTGAGGTGACAGAAGAGGTAACCCTTGAGCTTGCGGCAACCAGCCGTGATGAAACGGTGGCGCTTTTGAAACAAACAGGATTCTGTGATATAATCCAGTGGGGTAACTACGACAGAAGCCCATACGACAACGACCTGTCTCCGAGACTTCTTGTATCAGCCGGGAAAGAGGGATGAAATGCTTTTTCTGCTTGTATTTGCTGCTTCCTTTACATTTTCCAGTGAGATAACCGACCCGAGGTTTCCTGCGGTTTCACCTGACGGGTCGGAAATGGTGTTCTGCTGGCGGGGAAAAATGTGGGAGGCTTCTGTGTCCGGAGGTACGTCCAGGTGTCTTACCCCTGGTGAAGGGCTGGTCAGTCATCCGGCATACAGCGGCGATGGGGCATGGATAGCTTTTACAAATGATGCCACTGGTTCTGGAGATGTTTATGTGATGCCCTCCGGGGGAGGAGTATCAACGAGGCTTACCTACCACAGCGGAGAAGACACAGTACTGGGCTGGTCGGAAGACAGAGTTCTGTTCTGTTCTTCCCGTGAGGGGGGAGCAAACTGGGTTTGGAGTGTATCTCCAGAAGGCGGAACTCCTGTTCTGGAGCTTGCGGTCTCTGTAAACAGTCTTGTTTCGACCAGTGACGGTTACGTAATAGAGCGGGGATCCACACCCTGGTGGCGCAGACACTACACAGGCAGTGCTTCAAGTTCTCTCTGGAAGGTCGAAAACAATACAATAACCCCTCTGGGTCAGGTAAATACTGACCAGCGATGGCCCTTGGTGCAGTCAGACGGCACTGTCTTTTATGTAATGGAAGACGGGAACGGTGATGACAGGTTTTACGACACAGCGGGAAATCCACTTTCAGATCCTGTTCCAGGAGGCATAACTTTCCCCGCTGCAGGTGCTGACGGGGGTGTTTGTGTTTTTGAATCTGCCGGAAAGCTGTTCAGCTGTACACTGCCCGGGATGAACATACAGGAAATTTACCTTCCAGATGAGGTCGATCTGCCTTTTCCCATGGAGAAACTCTCATTTGCCGGTGTTTACACTACAGATTTCTCGGTGGCATCCGATGCCTCATTTATGGTCATGGAGTCTGATGGGGAGATTTACGCGGCAACGATCACAGATGGTGAACTGGATGACGCAGTAAGAATTACCACCACCTCTGCGCTTGAAAGCCGTCCCAGAATAAGTCCAGATGGTTCAATGGTTCTTTTCCAGAGGGAGGCAGATGGAAAAGTTAGTATTGTTCTGGGCTATGTTGATATCAGTGAAGGCGATCCTCTAAGAATCGATCTCGACGAAATGAATACAGGTCATGAAGTCTCCCGGAACGGCGAATGGGCTCCATCGGGAGATTTTTCATTTCTGGACGGTGAGGGTGTTCTTTACGTTATGGATGTTCTGGCTGGCAGGGCAAGTAAGGTATGTGATCAAAGGGGAATACTTCACCATTCATGGTCTCCGGATTCCAGATGGATAGCCTTCAGCACAACAGTTGAGGCACACAGAGAGGATATCTTTGTTGTGCCATCCAGCGGAGGAACTCCGGTTAACGTGAGTCGTCACCCCAACGATGACTTTCAGCCCCTCTGGCCATCAGATGGCAGACGGCTTATCTGGGCAAGTCGTACCGATGACGGGAACTACTATATCATGCAGGCATGGTTTGATCCGGAGGACTGGGAAGCCGAACACGATGAGAAAGACGAACTCCTGGATCTGCCTCTGGAAGTTGTTCAGGCAAACACAGACGATCTTTACATGCGCACTGAGGAACTGTGTCAGGTGGAGGGTTACTACAATTTCTACGGAATAACTCCTGACGGGCGGAAGATCTACTTTCCGGCAGACGATCTCGACGGAAGTATGGATCTTTACTCCGTTGACTGGGACGGCGAGAACCTCTCGAGGGAGAGCAGCGGAGATTTTTCGCCAGCCAGAATTCAACCTACCGATACAGAACTTGCAGGTGCTGTTTACTTTCTCAGCTACGGTTCAACCCTCAGAAACAACGACGGGGATATGCTTTCGTGGACTGCTCCGTATTCAATGGTTCGGTACGAGATGCAGAAACAGAAGTTCTGTTCTGCGTGGAGGCGGCTCAGAGATAACTTCTACGACAGAGGTATGCACGGTGTTAACTGGGATGAAATGAGAGAGAAATACGAAGAGAGAGCAGCATCAGCACTTATCAACGAAGAATTTAACGATGTCGTAAGAAGGATGCTGGGCGAACTGTCTGCGTCACATCTGGGTATCTACGGCCCCTGGACTTACAACCACACTGCATACACAGGAGAAACGGGTATTTTTCCCGACCACCGGTGGAACGGTTCCGGTATCAGGATAGACAGCCTTCTTCCAATGTCCCCCGGTTACCTTGCAGGTTTTCTTCCAGGAGATATAATCACGGAGATAGATCAGATTCCGGTGGGGCAGGGGCACGACTTCTACGCTCCTCTTCGCAACACGACGGACCGTGAAATTGAATTTGTTTTTACCAGGAATGGAACAACACAGCGAGTTGAAATAACCCCAATTTCCCAGTGGGATTTATGGAATCTTCAGTACGATGAACAACTTGCGAGGAGCAGGCGCACAGTTTCAGCACTTTCAGACGACAGAGTTGGTTACCTTCACATTCCATCCATGAATCAGGAGTCGGTGAGGAATTTCAGAAGAGATCTTTACGCTGAGGGACTTGGCAGAGACGCCATGATCGTTGATGTAAGGGGAAACGGAGGTGGCTCAACACACGACCAGATACTTGCAAGTCTTGCAAGGAACACATATGCCATGAGTATGGACCGAGGAGGAGGAACCACACTGGAACCTCTGGGTGTGTGGGAAAAACCGCTGGTACTTCTTATTAACGAGACCTGTTATTCTGATGCAGAAATATTCCCTGCCGCATGGAAAGAGCTGGACCTGGGTCCAATAGTGGGGAACACTACCTACGGTGCCGTTATAGGTACTACGGACATTCAACTTGCAGACGGAACAGGTTTTCGGCTTCCCGGTACCGGCTGGTACAGCCTGTCAGGTGATGACATGGAGAACAGAGGTGTGGAGCCGGATGTGCTTGTTCTGGAGATGCCTGAAGATGCAGGTTCTGGAATAGACAGGCAGCTGGAAGCAGCGGTTCAGGCAGCTCTTCAGCAGCTTCAGGGGTACCCGTCGGACTAAGTGAGTTTTATTTTCCCCGGGTCGGCAGGTGCCGGTGCGGTTTTGTTCACATTTTACTCAGGAGGAATACCGAATGCGAAGAACAGTAGTAACAATGCCCGGTGACGGAATCGGTGTGCCGGTTCTGAAAGAGGCTGTAAGGGTATTGGATGCGGCTGGTTTTGAGGCGGACTATGTTCACGCTGATATCGGCTGGGAGTTCTGGAAGAAAGAGGGGGATCCTCTTCCTCAGAGAACGATTGACCTTCTTGCGAAGCACAAGATCGCCCTTTTTGGAGCCATTACTTCTAAACCCAAAGACAAGGCCATGCAAGATCTTGACCCCTCCCTGCGAGACAAAGGGCTTGTTTACTTCAGCCCGATTGTTTCAATGCGCCAGCATTTCAACCTTGATAAATGCATCAGGCCATGCAGGGCATTCCCCGGTAACCCTCTTAATTTCGTAAGAAGAGGTTCCGGTGGTGTAATTGAAGAGCCGCCTGTTGATGTGGTAATATTCCGTCAGAACACCGAAGGTCTTTACGGTGGAGTTGAGTGGACAAACCCGCCGGATATTGTGTATAACGCTTTGGCTACTCACATCAAATTTCAGAAAAATTTCGGTAGCGTTCCAAGGGAAGACCTTGCTGTATCAACAAGGATTTTCTCACGCAAAGCCTGTCAGAGAATACTTAGAGCGGCATTTGAGCATGCAAAGAAGTTCGGGTACAAGAGTGTAACTATCTGCGAGAAGCCCAACGTTATCCGTGAAACCAGCGGTATGATGCGTGAAGAGGGCCGGAAGATGGTAAAGGAGTATGACGGTATAGATCTCTGGGAGACAAACATCGACGCCCAGATGATGTGGCTCACGAAGAACCCGGAAGACTACGGTGTGCTTGTAAGCGGCAACATGTTCGGCGATATTGTCAGCGACGGTTTTGCCGGCCTTACAGGTGGTCTTGGCTTTGCCTGCAGCGCAAACATAGGTGATGATGTTGCCGTTTTCGAACCCACACACGGCTCCGCTCCCAAGTATGCCGATTACGAAGTATCCATTGTAAACCCCATTGCAATGTTCCTTTCCGCCTGCATGATGCTTGATCACATCGGTGAGACGGAAAAAGCTGCAAAAATCAGAAAAGCCATAGAAACGGTTATCAGTGAGGGTAAAGTCCGTACTTATGACATGAAAAAGATGCGTGGAACCGCCGATGTGGTTAACAAAGGTGCAGCAAGTACTTCTCAGATGACTGACGCAGTAATTGAAGCGATGGGCAGGTGAACCGTGAGAGGCACCATAGAGAAGCTGTTTGCTGTTCAACTTGCAAAAATTTCCGATATTGATCTCAGACGCAAAGTTGTTGATGTGTGGGCAGACGCGGCGAAGCAGGGTGGCTGGGCAGCTGAAGAGCTTACACAGATTCCCTTTACTCTTCTTACTGAAACCCACGGAGTGAACCTGATCCAGCACACAGTAGCTGTTACAGAAGGAGCTATCGGTCTTGCAGAGGCCATTGAAAGCACATACGAAACTCCGTTCAAGGTAAAAATGGACTGGCTGGTTGCCGGCGGTCTTCTGCATGATGTGGGAAAACTTCTGGAAAACGAGTATGTCGACGGAGAGTACCGCAAGAGCTACAGCGGCAAGTGTGCAAGACACCCGATATCCGGAGCTATCCTTGCCGCGAAAGCGGATCTTCCTGAAGAGATCATCAACATCATAGGGTGTCATGCCAAAGAAGGCGATGGCAGACCCCAGAGGATAGAGACCGTTCTGATACACCAGGCAGACTTTGCAACATTCAACCCCATGGTGATGTTGTCCAAAGGACTTCTGATTACCTGATAACTCTTTGCCCGGGCAGTATTCCAAATCTGCCCGGGTACCATTGACTTCTGAGCTGTTTGTCTTTAGTGTAGCACAGTATTGATGCGTATATATATACAAAGGAGGCTACGATGATCAGGATTGTTGCGGTTGTTTTAATTCTTGCAGTGTCGGCTTTTGCAGGTATTGTATACCGTGCTCCCCAGCCGGTTGAAACTGCAGAATTCATCGGCACAGACGGTGGTCCCGTCGTTGAGTTCAATCTTACTGCACTTGAAACTGTTGACAGTTATGTTTCCGGATACGGCAGTGGAACAGTTTTCAGAGTTCCAGGCGGCGGTTACGGAGCCGAGGTCGGTACACCGGATGTGCCGTGTATCAGAAGAATGGTTCAGATCCCCAACACAGGTGATATATCACTTGAGATCATAAGTTCGGAAACATCCGTTCTGGGAAACTACAGTGTTCTTCCGATGCAGCCTTTTATGGACAGGAACGGTAACACTTCACCGCTTAAGGTGAACGAGGATGTTTACAACACCTCTGAAGCTTATCCTTCCACACCCGTTGTTATAGAGAGTGTTTCCATTCTTCGTGACATCCGTGTAGCGTGGGTAAGATTCAATCCTGTTTCAGTGAACCCGGTTACAGGAGAAACATACATAACAACAAATGTTAAGTTCAGGCTTGTTTCCGGTTCATCACAGGGAGAGAACGAGTTACTCAGGGCTCCATCAGGAATGACAAGAAGTTACATTCCCCTTTACAACGATGTTCTTGGTCTGCAGCTTACAGATGCTGTTGTAGACGGTTCCTACCTTGTGATAGGTCCGGAAGACGCTGTTGCCCTTGCCTCCGACCTTATTCAGTGGAAGCGCGAAAAGGGTTACGAGGTCCATGTTGCAACAACAGAAACGATTGGAACTACTTCCTCTGAAGTAGATTCATACATTGAAAACGCTTTTAATACCTGGACAAATCCTCCAGAGTACTGTCTGCTTCTGGGAGATGAAGGAGCCGTTCCCGTTTACTGGGTTGGTTCCACAGCGTCCGACAACCAGTACGGCGTGATAGGTACAGGCGTTGATCCCAGTATTCATGTTGCCAGGCTCTGCAGTGATACAGGCAGCCTTGCATACACAGCATGGAAGGTGTTTTCTTACGAAACCGCTCCATACGAGCCTGCTTCGAGCTGGTTTCAGTTTGCTGTAAGTATTGGATCGGATAGTTTTCAGGATCCGCTGATGTCCTGGAGATACAAGCAGATAATGGCAAACGACGGTAACATGGATGTTATGCTTTACAGTCCAGACGGTTCATATGGTGGGATAAATCCGACAGTAGCAAACCTTTCAGCAGAATTCAATGAGGGAACATCCCTTGTCAGCTACATCGGGCACGGAGGAATAACCTCATGGGTTACAACGGGGTTCAACAACTCCGATGTTGCTGCTCTTACAAACGGAAGAATGCTTCCCTGGATCAGCTCTATCGCATGCAACAATGCTGAATTCGGCGGGGGAACGACCTGCTTTGGTGAGGCGTGGTTGAATT
>JAGGYZ010000159.1 GCA_021162285.1 Candidatus Fermentibacteraceae bacterium | reverse complement strand
TTTCCCAGGTGAGGTATACATCACAGTCGAGATCAGTTTTACCGATGAGGCTGAATTGGTCATACTCGTCACCATCAATACGGTAATTGCTCATATTGAGAGTCATACTGTTGTTCTGCGAATAGCTACCACTGATTGTCCCCTCAAACATCCCACTCACTGAATCTGTGTACGAGGATGATTCCCAACCGTACATAGCTGAGATATCATTTGTTTTCCACGCTGGAGGGCTTGATGTTGCTTCAGTCATGTCCCAGGGGTCACTACGGACCTCAGTAGCCCAGTCATTTGGTTCAACAAGGAATGTTACCCTGGCAATGTTGTCATCAGGATCAGGTTCACCTGTCCATGAGGTTGCTCTGACTTCAATCTTGTGTGGCCCAATATCTGAAGTTGAGATGTTGTCCCAGCCGAAAGTAACCTCTACATATTCATCATCCCAGCAGTTTCCAGTGCTGTAAGGAAGGCCATTAAAACTGATAGTTTTAGTATCAATGGTTGTTTCAGGTGAAGTACTGGTGTCATACAGGCCTGCAACAATGTTTGACCGGCTTCCAGTTCCCATGTTGTAGAAACGGGCAAGAACCTCTACTGATTCACCAGGCACACAAGTCATATCAATCGCGGCAGTGTCTCCCTTCTCCGGAAGAATGGTCCAGACATTGTTGTCCGTTATGCGAACATCTGCAGGCATAAGATCAGCAGTATTTATCAATTCCACAAGTCTTGCTTCTCCAGGACCCAGAGTATCCAGGAAAGTATACGTTCCAGTTGGGTTTTCAGTTCCCTCCATTATGAACCTTCTGCTGTGATCCAGTAGTCTAGTTGTGCAGTCTGCCCACCCTGGAAGGTCCGATGAATTGAAAGTAATCTCATATGGAGTTTCCTCAGCTCGGCAGTACGTGTTCACATAGAACAGATAGCACTTGTTTGAATCCGGATTCTCAAACACTTTGATCCTCGGTGAGACAAAGTGCACAGGCAGTGGATTCAAAGTTGTACTGATGGATGCTTCATCCTCAAATCCATCACACCAGAACAGATTGTACATCTCTGGAGCAATCCTCACTACCTGGGCAAGGTTCCTCTCCAGATTGGCATAGAGGTCTCCATAGGCCTTGTACATCCATTCGCTGTAGTGTTCCTGGTGTTTTGCATCTGTGGAGTCTGTGGGAGGGGCAGAAAGGGTGAAAAGCGGATCGTACCCATTGTTCCAGGGAGGTAGAAGTGCCGGGCTTATATAGTTGTAAAGTGTATCGTCCACTGGGCATCGACCGGCATAAACGTAATCTTCATAAGGTGCGTCGAAGGGGGTAAGATTTATGTCCAAAAGTGCGCTGGAGAGGAAGTTCCATTCCTTTTCCAATTGAGTTTGGTCTTCGTAGTAGCTCCTAAGACTGTAAGGGAAAATTCCCTTCGCCTGGTGAAGAAGAGCAAGGTTGCAGTTGAGAAGGAATTCCTGAGGTGCCGGTTTTCGCCAGAGAAGAGAAGGGTAGTGAATTCCGGATTCAGTTCGGATTCTTCTTCCTGTAACTGCTCCGAAGGCCTGAGGAAGATAGTAAGTGATCACGTCGTTTTCAAGGGCAGCAACAATTGTTGAATCCATCCCCTCCTCTAAAAGCTCAATGAGAAATTCCCAGTCATCATCGCACATTGTTGCTGTTGAAGAGGAATCATTGTTCACATATCTGAACGGGTAGTAATCGAAGAGGATAAATTCAGGACTGTTATCAACTGGATTTGGAGTGACTCCTCCACTTGGCGGCCCGACATACTGAGCATTGCAGAGAGCGTCAACACAAACAGCCTGCCGGTGCGAGGTGCCTCCATTTCTAACTGGAGGGATAATACCAGCATACTGACCTAATTCGATCGTGTTAAACAGAGAGAAATTAATTGTGGTCGGTACCGGAAATGATTGGTTATTCTCTGCAGCATATTTAAGCCAGGAGTAAATACCAGTACTAACAATTTCATCAAGAGCAGGTACTGTGTCATCCCACGCCTGAGTATACATGTTAGGAAAAAAGTCGTTGTATTCAATCTCGTCATAAAGCATGTGGTTTCTTTGTCTTGCGGGGCCTTCATCAAGAAGGTAGTAGAACCAGATAGCTTCCGATAAACTAAGTTGGTTTTCCAGTGCATTAACTTCATCCACAATACCGATAGACTGACTACTCCACATTGCCGAAGCAGAAGCTGAGTCAACCAAAGCAGAATAATCAGTACTGGCTTTCGAGTACGCCTTGTTTGAGGAAAACGAATAATCTGGATTTCTGAACCAGTTGCCCTTTGGATCTGAAGTAGGAAATTGATATTGCCCGAGTTCAGATGGAGTAAGCACAACTAGCATGCCAAGATCAGAGCAGCTCTCATAATAACTTTGGAAATGAGGATCCGCGGCCCATTCCCATCCATGGGTTCCCATCATGTGATGCCACATGAAACTGCAAAGCTGGTCAATTCTTATTCCTTCATATGTCGGACAGAAATTGGCATTTATACGTTGAGCAACTATTGGTATTGAATTCTCAGGGGGAGTCACAGGATCTGCTGCGATTGATATACTCGTGATTGCTACAACCGATGTTGCCAAAACCCAGTTCTTCAACTCAAACTTCATTGCTCTATCCAATCTACCTACAGCATACCATAAGAATAGGCAAATATTATATTTAACACACCTCCACATATTACCACCTAAGCTGAGCGATTTAGCGAAGTACCCACCACTTGATATTAGGATAAGTTGTTAGTATATTAGAGTTTACAACAATTCTGATAAACAAAACACTGTCACCCAATGAGTGAAAGGTACTTCATGTCTAATATCGCAGAATCCCAGCGTTTCGCAAGCCTCAGGATTGATAAAATCGAGATCACCACAGACAAACTCACAAGCAGAGCCGGGCTCACTCCATTTGTGCGATATCTGAACAGTATCAATGTTTTTCCCACATTTGAAAAACTTTTCCGCTCGATCAGGAAAAATAAGAAAAGTCAGCCACTGGCTTCAATATTCAAGCAGATCATCTGCTTGCTGTGCTACCGCTCAGGACGCCCTCTGATTCAGTAGTTTCTGGGCTTTCTTGCTGACGGTACCAGTTCACATGTGTCATACTTCGATGATCTGAAAACTGACGAGGGGTATGCCGCTGGAATCGAAGTAACACCGAAACAGATGCTTTCTTCACATTCCGTCAAGAGATTCTTCAAAAAGTTCACCCCTTTTCATTACTTCAGGTTCCGAAAGCTTTTACAAATGCTATTCA
>JAGGYZ010000306.1 GCA_021162285.1 Candidatus Fermentibacteraceae bacterium | reverse complement strand
TTCCACCTGAGCGAAATCCTTCACATAGCCCTCGGCTTTTTCAATCATTCCGCCGAAACCCTTTTCTGCCAGTATCCGCTTTCTTGTTTCGAAATCTCTCATTTCCCCGATGGTTTTCACAATGTGCCCTGCACCGCCATGGTGTTTTTTAAGAGCGTCCATGGCTTTCATATCAGCATCTGACAAAAGCGGATACTTCATCGGTTCCTCCTGTTCAACCTCTTACGAGGTTTGTCTTTGCAGCATTATTATCTGGAGCCAGCCCCGGAACTGCATTGTTTAGCAAATCTCACCGGGCAGAAAATACACCTTTCCTCCCACGCCTGCAATAAGGGATAAAGTACAGATTCCTTCCCGCAGGAAACCCGCGTAAAAGTTTGGATTCTCTTGCAAACCAGCCCGGCAGGTTTGCTACCTGTAAATTTGTGCTGATATCTTCTTTCCGATGGGAAAGGTTCCTGTTCTTCAATCGCGAACTTGCCACGAAACCAGGAGTGTGTCTGACAATAAGCGCTGTGCGGTTACGCCACAGGATCGAGTCAGAATACGTGCGGATTTGAAGATAAAAACAACTTGAGTAGTAGCGAGAGCGTCCCGAGCGGAAGCACGGATAGCAACGCTATTTGATGATAATACGCGAGTACTGTGGTCGATTATGTGGTTGTAAATGCCAGTGTACTATTCTCGGGCACGCTCCTGGATAATGGTACCACCGCGATGGATACTTTTCGAGCAGATTCCGGATTTGCTGAACTGGATCAGTCCTGAATACCGTTCTTAACTGTTTAACTATTCAAGAACAACAACTCTTTCTGTTGCAGAAAAATCTCCGGCATGTACTGTGCAGAAGTAAACACCCTCGGCAAGTCCGTAATAGTTCACAGAATGGGTACCGGAAGGTAGCTCCTGCGAAGTAGAAGTTACTAATCTACCGGAAATATCATACAGAAAAAGCTCTGCAAATCCCGCTTCTGGAACAGAGACAGTAACTGAGATAAATCCGTAAGAGGGGTTCTCTGTTGCATGCAATGACCAGGTTGTCACCTCACTGGAACTGCTTTCCTCGATACCGACTTGAGAGTAACTGAAAGCTACATCAAAAAGCTCAGGAGAAATGGCCGAATTCGAAGTTCGCAGAATAGCTTTGTACTGCAAATATCTTGTGGAATCAGCAAGAATTCCCGCTAAAGATGTATCCGGAGAATACACCGTATCAGACCAGGCTCCCATATTGAAGCAGTCCTGCGAACTTCTAAACTGAAAGCCTATTAGTGTTTCATCGGGCAACTCTCCGGTGGACGAGAATTCTTCCCATGCACCCAAACTTCCTGTATCAAAGATCGATGACTCCAGAAATCCTTCTGCTGCGTAATCGAATATTTCCCACCAGAGGATTTCCTCATCCCATGCAGCTGTCGCAAGTACATCGGAAAGTTCGTCACCATTTATATCAGCAACGCAAGGACGAGTTGGTCCATTAATGAAACCTTCTATGATATGCTCAGACCATAAATCACCTGTGGTGTTCAGGTTCTCCCACCAGGTTACTTTCTTGTGAACATCTGATGATCCCAGAATGTCGATATCCCCATCACCGTCTATATCTGATGCCGAAACACTATTGGAATTGGGATTAAAAGAATCGCTTACATTGTGCTCTGTCCAGGAGGTTCCAATTCCGTCAGTGTTCTCCCACCAGCTTACATAAGCTTCATAATAGCCTCCACCAACCAGATCAACATCCCCGTCACTATCCATATCAATGCAGTAAGAATTTTCGTTGTTAGCTGTGAAACCAACATCGTGACTGGTTATAAACAGACCGGGACTGGTATCAGAGTTTTCCCACCAGCATATACTATTCTGGAAGTAGGATGCACTGACAACATCAATATCACCATCTCCATCCATGTCGCCACTGTTTACTGTCCACGCAATATAATTATCATCAATTGTGTGTTGTACCATTGAAAGACCCGAGCCGTCTGTGTTTTCCCACCAACTGATATTGGATTGATTGTTTGACGCTCCAAGTATATCAATATCACCATCTCCATCAACATCGGCTGCGCATGCACCAGTTACATTGGTATAGCTGGTATCTACCAGGTGCCTGATCCATGTTCCGGAGGCACCACCACTCTCCCACCATGCAATTATGCCACCGGAATTTAATGTACCAAACAGATCAGCATCACCATCGTCGTTAATATCAACATATTGAGTTACGCACGGATGCCACAGAATGCTATCTACTGGTTGTTCTGACCAGACATTCCCTGAGCCGTCAACATTCTCCATCCAGCTAATGTAGTATTTGTCGGAATGAAGAACATCCAGATCACCATCTTCGTCAATATCAGCAGCAATCGAGAACCCTGGCTCCGAGTAATCGCACACAAGATGCTCAACTGGAAACTGAAGGATACAGCTTCCCAGTGAAAGCAAGCCTTCCGGAAAATGAATATCTGTACAAATAGCAAATGCTGTCCCAAACTCTGTTACCGGACCGGTTACTCCGGCCCCTCCAGACCAGTCAGTTTGTATTGCAGAAAACGAATAGCTACTTGAAGACATCAACATTAACAGCAGTATAGCATGCAATGATCTCATAATACCTCCATCTGCATCTAGTGTATACATATAATAACAATCAAGGACAAGTGTCAATGCCGGTTTCAGGCGCTACAGTTTCGCCGGTTTAAATGCGACACTTTTCCCGTCCCTTTCCTCCTTTCCTGATCTGTTTATGTAACCCATTCCGAATTCCCTGTGTTGTCTCAGTCTATAGCTGTCTCCAGCGATGTTAATTGTGACTGAGTAGTGTAACAGTCTGTCCAGGATTGCTGTCGCCATTACCCTGTCAGGTATAATCTCTCCCCACTGTCCCCAAGACTTGTTCGAGGTGAGGATGATCGGCTTTCTTTTACGGTACCGGATGTCTATCACATCAAAGAGCAGTGTTGCTGCTTCATTGTCCAGGGGGGTGTAACCTATCTCATCCAGAGCCAGCACTGTGGGTTTGATCAGATTGGTCAGCATTCTTGAGGGCATACCTTTACGAATGTAGTCTGAATGCTTCCTGATCAGAGTACTCATAGATATGAAAAACACTCTGTTTCCAGCCTCAAGAGCCTTGAGCAGCAGGGCCACAGCAAGGTGTGTCTTGCCAACACCTGGAGGACCAAGGAATATCACATTGGTGCCCTCATCAATGAATCTCAGTGTGCCCAGCTGCTCGATAAGCTCTCTGTCAATTGATGGCTGGGCACTGAACTCGAATTCATCAAGTGTTCTCCTGTATGGGAGTCCCGCAAAACGAGTATTACCCAGCACCCGTCTCTCATGCCTGGCCTAGGCCTCTGCCCTCAGGAGCTTATCCATGGCATCCACTATACTGAGTTTTTCCGTTCTGGCAGACTCAAGAACATTGTCCAGAGCATTCTCAGCAGCAGTCATTTGAAGCCTGCTCAGTGATTCTCTCAGTGATTCATACGCAAGCAAGATCAGCCTCCTCATATACTGAGAGAGGTCGTTCCTCTACTCCGGGGATATTGCACTGGTCGAATCTCGGTGCCTTACCCTTACGTGGAGATTCTGTCTTATAAGGTTTTGCTGCAAGCTCCCTGCGAATAGCCGTATGTATGGGGTCTACCTGGGGTGGAGAACAGTT
>JAGGYZ010000086.1 GCA_021162285.1 Candidatus Fermentibacteraceae bacterium | reverse complement strand
GTCTCGTACTGCTGATAACAGACAGATTCCCCGGATCTCTTCAGTCTTCTCAGGTGATCAGCTGGGAGTTTTACAACAATCTTTATCCTGTGTGGTACAACGACTCTTTAAAAATTGCTGTTCTGCAGGATTTCCTCGGGATATGGGGTGACAGGTCTGAACTGTGGCGCAGCAGAGCGTGGCAGTATACACTGGCAGCAGTAACGGAAACTTCAGATTCCCTTGTCTGGAAAGACTATCTGCTGAACTGGCAGGAAGCCTGTCCTGAAGACCCGGTGGTGTATCTTACCGGCGCTGCCATGTGCATTGACAGGGATTCATCGTGGGCGGAAGCGGAATACTACGCTGTTGAAGGGCTGGAACTGTTTTATGAGGCAGATGCCCCCTCGGAAGTGCCTGAAGAAGAGTGGGCTCTCACTGCCGGCGCCCTTGAAGCCGGTCTTCAGTTCAGAAGGCTGTTTGCCATGGCAGGGCAGGGCCAGCGGCACAGGGCTCTTGAAGAACTTACAGGTGTGATCTCAAACACCTGTTTCGATGTAAACGACTACCACACGAAGTCATCACTGTTCTGGCTCCAGGGAAAACTTTTTGTTGCAGCAGGCGATACCCTGAGTGCGCTGGGCAGTTTTGCTGAAGCAGCCGCAGCAGGAGATGTGCGAAACCGCTGGAGCGGCCTGGCGGTCTCTTCCATGGACAGTCTGCTCCCTGAAAACACAGCTCCGGTTCAGTGGGCACGGGAGTACTTCGGATACAGCGGACCGGTGTTTGAGGATCGCACTGATATTATGGGTCCGGACAGCCTGCTTTCCGGAAGCCGGGTATCATGGTGTGACTGGAACACTGACGGACTTCCGGATATCTATGCCGGGCACTGCCTTTATCAGAATATTGAGGGTTTGTACTTCACCGATGTTACAGGCGAGGCCGGACTTGATTCGTGCAGAGGCAACGGTGGGATATGGGGAGACATAAACAACGATGGCCTGCCCGATCTGGTAACCTCCGGAAAACCGGTACAGGTCTACCTGAATACAGACGGTACTTTGCAGGATATTACGGCCTGGTCAGGAATCAGACCTTCTGAAGCCTCCGCCGAAGGTGTAGCACTGCTTGACTGGAATGCAGACGGCTGGCTTGACCTGTATATCGCCAGCTACGAGAACGGTCAGGGAACAGGTACCGCAGACGGGTTTTACCTGGGCAGTGAACAGGGGTTTGCTGAAGCTGGAGACAGCCTTGGAATGCTACCGTTTCTTGGGAACCCCCTGTGCGGTAGAGGGGTCAGCCCGTGTGATTACGATCTGGATGGGGACATGGACATCTTTGTTTCAAACTACAGGCTTCAGGAGAATTTCCTCTGGAGCAATAAAGACGGTTTTGCATCAAATACCGCACTCCGCTCCGGTGTGGCTGGAGTTGATGTTGACGGATGGTGGGGACACACCATAGGCAGCGCCTGGGGCGACTACGACAACGATGGAGACTGGGATCTGTTCTCGGCCAGTCTGGCACACCCCAGGTACATAGTGTTTTCCGACAGAAGCATGCTTCTTCAGAACACACAGGGCCGATTTACCGATGTACGGGCTGAATCAGGGATCCGGTTCGAGGAAACCATGTCCAACCCTGTGTGGGGTGACTTCAACAATGACGGCCTGCTCGATCTGTTTGTTACTTCGATCTATCCGGACAGAAGAAGCTTTCTTTACCTGAACACAGGAGACGGCAGATTTGAAGATGTAACCTGGCTTTCCGGAGCGAGGGTTTTCAACGGCTGGGGTGCGGCTGCCGGTGATTTTAACACAGACGGCAAGCTTGATCTGCTCATCGGTTCCGGAGACGGTTTTACCCTCCTCAAAAACACCACTGAAGGCGGGAACTGGCTTTTGGTCAGGGTGGTTCCTCCTGAAGGGGTAAATCCATCGGGGATCGGTTGTGTTGTGGAGGTTGAACAGGATGGGGTTACACAATTGAGGCAGGTGGAAGGCGGCAGCGGAACAACAAGCCAGAACAGCGGTATTCTGCATTTCGGTCTGAGCTCCGGTACTTCCGTAGTCGTGAGGTTGTATCTGCCTGGAGAAACTGAACCGTTCGAAACTGCAGCAGCAGAACCTGGAACGATAACAGAGACCGGTTCCCGCCAGCAGATGCACTAACCGGATTTGACACTCCTGGATAACTGAGATATTATCACGCCGTAGGTGTTCATGGTGAGCACTCTGACAATGGAGGAGGATGATATGCGAATTTTCATAAGCTTGCTTCTAATAGCTGCTGTTGCTGTATCTGCAGATGTAAAAACCGGCGGTACAGGTATGCCGAACCCCTGGTCCAGTAATGGTACGTACACCATTGAGGATATTCTGGCCGGCGATCTCGCCAGTTCATATGGCCTTGCCATAAAGACCAACGCTGCAAACAGTATCTGGATTCTTAACTGGGGTGATATGCTGGATGTCGAGTTTGATATGACCGGTGGTTCACCTACAGGTACTACATGGGCTATTACCGGTGGCGTAGACCCTGATGACCAGGGATACTGCGAGTTTACCGGTGGCAACCAGTGGTTCATGAGCGACTACTCTGGAAGCTGGTTCGGTGTTTTCGCAGAAGACGGAACATTCATCCGCAACATCGACGGACCTGCAGGTTACACAAATCTTTTCGGTATTGATGCCGGTCACGACATGATGTACGTCGGAAGCCCCAACGAATCAAAACTTGCATGGGGTGCATACACCGGTTCAGAAACCACTATCACATGGACAGACATGGACTATGAGTCGGTTTACGGACTTGCCGTATGGGGAGACTACCTGTTTGTTGCCTGCGGTATCGAATCGGCAGACAACATCTTTATCCATTCTATTGCCTCCGATGGAACACCCAGTACAACCCCGGTATGGTCATGCACGTTTGCCGAGAGTGCCTCCGCCTCTCTTAACGGTGGTATCGATTACGATGGAACTTACCTGTGGGTTTACCCTCAGAACGATTTCCTCTACAAACTCTCCATCGACTGGGATCCTGCAGCTCTTGACGCTGAGACCTGGGGTGGCGTGAAGACTTCTTTCTAAGTTGTCTTTTTAAAAAGGGGCGGGGTCATGCGACTCCGCCCTTTTCCTGTATTGGTGACACTCTCAGCCTCTCAGGGCAATCCAGACTGTCTTCAGCAGACTGCGCGGATCCATAAGGATGTTTGAATAGGCCTGGTTGGCCAGCGGACAGGCACATTCCCCTGCTTTGATGCTTTTCCTGATCTTTGATGCCTGTTTTGAGTTCCAGATTTCAAGAAATTCAGAGTTGTCGCCAACTTTTCCCATCTGTCCGTTGTAGGCAAGAACAGCGCAGGGCCAGATTCCGCCATCGGCATTTACGTGCACATTGAGTATCCCCGCGTAGCAGGGTATGACCTGTCTGTTCTCTTTCAGAATATCCGCGGCGAGATCGTAGTACACAAGACGCATGGCTGTTGTTATTCTGGAGAGAAGCTTCATGTCTTTCATGGAAGTTCTGACATTTTTCTTGAAGATAAGCATTATCTTTCTGTAGCTGTTTTCGTCGGGAGTTATTCCGCTGCCCAGGTTGAAGAATTCCTCTCTCTCTTCGGCAATTTCATTGATGTATGTGTTTACACCAAGAGTGCCTGCGTAGGCAATTATCTCTTCAAGGCTGTCTTGATTGAAACGGGAAACAACGGTACCCACACCTACGTGAAGGTACTTGTATGTGCTTCTGAGGGCTTTCAGCCTTTCCAGTGTGTCGAGTAGCTTTTTGAAGTTCCCGGGGATACCTCTGATTTCATCGTGCTGTTCCCCGATACCGTCAAACGAAGGTTTGATGGTAAGAAGGGTACCCGGGGCTTCCTCTTTTATTATTTCGAGAATATTTCTTGTTGTTTCCTCTATTCTCTCCGGCATTATGGCGTTGGTAGGTATGTGAACAACTGCCGGCCTGAGGTGTCTGCATGCAAGGCGGACAATTTCCGCCAGGTCTTTCCTTAAAAAAGGTTCTCCTCCGGATACATTAAAGAAATATGTCCAGCCAATAGCTCTGAACAGCCTCTCTATGGTTTCAAGATCAAGATCGGTGGAGACGGGTTCATGCTCATTCTTTTTCCAGATATAGCATGTTTTGCACCTGGACTGACAGTTTCCGGTTACAGAAAATGTTACATTTATCGGATGCGGTGGTTTTGCAAGGCCATGCCTGCACATCCAGCCTGTCATAGCGCTCCAGCCAAGATGCGAAAGCTGACTCAGATGATTCATTTTTACCGGAAAATGTTTCCTGAGAAACTGATGAACAACTGCCTGAAAAGCGAACAGTATTTCCACCAGGATAACAACGGCTCTCTGTGCAAGTGCTATTGTGGTAGCCACAGCCATACCGCCGACAACAAACGGAGCGAGAAAAAGCCCTCTGATTGATTCCCGCACACCTATGCCGCCTGGAATAAAAACCATCACAAGAGCAATAAGCCAGGAAGCAGGAGCGGCAAGAAGGCACACTGCGACCATGGCGTACGGCGGTGTGGATTCAGGCACACCGAATCCCCTGAACCACACGTACAGTGCCAGGCTTCTAAGGGACCACGAAAGAATGTGGGCACCTATGAATTTGAACTGGTCCCGGTGGCTGATGTGGGGGAGCTCTTCCATGTCTACATCAAAGTTCCTGGCCAGTCTTCTGGCAAACAGTTTCTGCAGTCCCGGGGCAAACAGCATAAGAAAAGCAAGTCCGGCGGAGAACCACAAGGCAATAGTAATAGCAGGCGGTATGTCTGACCCCAGGAAAGGCAGGGCCACCAGAGCAAGTACTCCCAGGGCCACCAGCATGTAGATGTTCTCCAGAACAAGCGCAGTTACACCTTTGAATGTTCCTGTGCCGTTAGCCCGGAGAAAAGTAAGCCTGCCCAGAACCATCCAGAGTTTGCCGGGCACATAACTGCCCATCTGCGTGATGTACCAGTTTCTTCTCAGTTCTCCCCTGTCAATTCCTGGTATTTTCAGAGCCTCAAGAATTTTCTGCCACGGTAGCGGAGCAAAGTAATACCCCAGCCAGACCAGAATGAAAGACAGAAGCATCAGAGGTTTGCTTGCGTTGTGCCCTGAAGCACTCCAGAACTCTTCCAGCTTGGGCTGCCAGTTGGGAAGCAACTGTGAGTAAAAATAGTAACCAGCGCCGAGAAGCAGTACAAGACCGGCCCAGCTCTGGATTTTGTAAAACCTGGAATTCTTATGCATTTAACCTTTTTCTTCTTGCCACAGAGAACAGAAAGAGTATCACAATGAAGAGCAGTGCCGCAATGCTTATTATACCACCCTGTACCACATTGCCGCTGCTGTATGTAAACTCCACGGTATGCCTGCCTTCAGGTACCTCCACACCGCGCATCCAGCCGTTTGCCCTGTAAAGAAGAGCAGGACTGCCATCCACTGTAACTTTCCATTCCGGGTACCATGAATCCGCAAGAATCAGAAATCCGTCTGCCGAACTGCTTGTTTCTATCTGCACCAGTTCCGGAAGATCAATTTGAATATCAGCAGTTCCGGTGACACCTGTGAGTTCTACAGGAGCATTTGTTACAATGGAAACAGACTCCGGCACCAGGCCGTTTTCAACAGCTTCATAGCCCTGCTCAACAGAACCCGAAACAACTGATTCCGGAATAAATGCCCTTGGCATAGGGCCCTCCGGGTATCCGGGTATTCCTTCTGCAAGCACCGGGCGGAACTGTTCCCAGGAAGCCGCTCCTTCAGGGGAGGCATAGGCGGTCATGGCCGTCTGTCTCAGAACCCAGGGAGAAGCTGTGCGTACCATGTCCATCAGTCTGTCGGTTGCAGCAGGTTTGGCCGCATGGTATCCAAAAACAGATCTGATTCCAAGGGGAATAAGCTCATTGCCTCCTGGAAATACCCGGCCGTCCCCAGTCATCTCTCTAAGCAGTGGAGCATCGGGATACAGAGATTCAATTGTGGTCGCAGGAAGAAAAACCTGGAAACTCCTGTTGAACGGTACAAGCTCCATCGATGAAATCACCAGAATCAGTAAGGCGAAAATCCATGGCCGCCGCCTGTTTTTTCCTGCTGCAAACAACATTGCAGCCATAAGACCGGTAACCAGGAAAACTCTAAGAAAGTCTGTGGACAAAAGAGATGTTCTCCTTGCAATAACAGCTCCAAACTGCGAAGGGTCAGAAACGCCGTTTCCGGTCCACCAGCTGGACTGAAGAGCTTGTGAAACAGGTCCGGCAACAACAAGAAAAACCAGGAACAGCCCTGATACTGCTGCCAGAATAATTTTTAGTTTCTTCAACCAGCTGTTCTGTTTTTCAGTGAACAGAGCATCAAACCCCATCCCAGAGGCGAGAGCAACACTGGATGTTGTTACAAAAGCAGCCATGTGTGGTGCTCTGAGCTTTCTGAAAATAGGAATTATCCTGTACAGCACAGAGAAAACCGGAGTATAACCACCCCAGGAAACGACAGTTCCGACGATTGCAAGTGTTGCAAGAGCGGCCTTTGTTTTTTTGTTTTTTCCCAGAAACAGCCCTGAAAGTCCCAGAACAAAGTAAGCCACACCGATGAACTCGCTTGACAGCCTGAGGCCCATTCTGCCGAAGTACACAGGGATACCGCCAACCATGCTGTCTGAAAAGCCGTGTCTCATACCGAACATTCCCGGGAGCAGCATGGTGAGAGACTCTTCAGGGGCCAGCGAGAAACTTGAAGCAGTTGCAAGGGAAAGGTCTTCACCTCTGGAAGTATAGGAACTGAACCGGTATCCAGGATACAGCTGAACTGCAGCAAGAGCTCCTCCCAGCAGAAGTATTGCGGCAAGGCCGCCCAGGTTTCCGGCAATGGAGCCTGCAACGGGTTTTTTCCACATGAACACAGCCAGCACAAAGGCGATACCGGCGGAGTACAGAATCATCTGAGGATGGCTTGCCAGCCCCTGCATCCCGATCGCAATGGCTCCCAGGGCAATGTACCTGGTGTCTCTGGACCCTGACCACTTCACAACTGCCCACAGCAGCAGAGGAAGCCACGCCCAGCAGATGATCTTACTGCCGTGACCGGCGTAGAACAGAGTGTTGGCCCAGCTGCCCGAGGCGTAAGCGGATGCGCCTACAAGGGCGCCCCACCTGGAAACTCCAGTTGATTTAAGGAACATCCACGCAAACAGGCCTGCCAGAACAAGATGAACAGGAAACAGGAATCTTATGGCCACCTCCGAGCCGAAAAGCAGTATCGGGAGTCCCCGAAGCGGATAGAAAACAGGGGAACTGAAAGATTCGTAAAAAGGAATGCCACACAGGATATAGGGATTCCACAGCGGGAGTTCGCCCTGGGAAAGGCGGCTCTCCGTGTAGGAGAAAAACGGATAGCCCTGGCTGACTGTGTCACTCATGTCGCCGCCGGGCAGCCGGGAAGAAGAGAATATGGTCCAGTAGGTGAGAACTGCCAGAAGGATCAATACGCTTCCCAGAATTGTTTTTTCACTGTTTATGAACATCTGTTCCTCCTGAAGTAAATTTCACTTTTCCCGAATTCAGAAGAGCCAGCACCAGTTCTGCCGCAGCCATGAACACCCTCTGACCCGCAATTGCCAGAGCAGCAGGGGCAACCAGACCGGGTGCGGCAATTGAAGCCGCTACAGCCTCTCTTACACCTATACCACCGGGAACAAAGAACACAATAT
>JAGGYZ010000340.1 GCA_021162285.1 Candidatus Fermentibacteraceae bacterium | reverse complement strand
TGATCTTTGTTGCTTTTGGAGGGCTTACAAAAGCTGCCAGCGTAGCTGAAGAGGCAGCAAATCCCCGCCGGGACATTCCCCTCAGCATGATAGCATCACTTGCAGTGGTAACTTTCCTGTACTTCACTTCTGTTACTGTGTGTGTAGGAACGCTTGACGGAGGTGTTCTTGCCGCTTCCATGACTCCGCTTTCAGATGCAGCCGCAACCTTCGCCGGCAGAACAGGGTTCATAGTTCTGGCAATCGCGGCGATCTTCGCATTTCTATCAACGGCCAATGCTGGAATTCTGGCTTCGGCAAGGTTTCCCCTGGCAATGAGCAGAGACCGGCTTGTACCGGCTGTAATAGGCAGAATCGGATCCAGGAGCGGAACCCCGTGGTTCTCCATCGGACTCACCAGCATCTTTATCGCATCAATGCTGTTTGTCAACTTTGTGAGACTTGTAAAAATGGCCAGTGCCATGCAGATTTTTCTGTTCATGCTGACCAATGTGGTTGTTATCGTAATGCGGGAAAGCCGTATTCACACCTACAAACCCTCTTTCAAAAGTCCGTTGTACCCATGGATGCAGATAATCGGCACGGCATCCATGCTGTTTTTTCTGGTGATGATCGGCACCGATGCACTGATAGCCTCTTCCGCTGTAATCTTCGGAGGATCGATCTGGTACTTTGTTTACTCCAGAAAGCGTGTGCAGAGAGATTCGGCTCTTCTTCATCTCGCAGCAAGAATCTTTCCCGGAGAGCTTAAATTCAGAAACGAATCCATAACCAGGGAGCTGAAGAAAGTTCTCATGGAAAGAGACATAATAACAGAAGACCGCTTTGACCGACTTGTCCTCAGGTCGGAAATTATTGACATCCCGGAACCCATGGAGCTTAAGGAATTCCTGAAAACAGCAGCAGAAACAATCGCACCGGCTCTGGAAATGCAGCCGACTGAACTCTATCAGCTTCTGTTTGACAGAGAAAAGGCATCACCTACAGCACTGCGCCCGGGGCTGGCAATACCTCATATAGTTGTTCCTGGAAAAGAGAAATTTACCGTAAACCTTGCAAGATGCACCGGAGGAATCAATTTCGGGAATCCGTCAGAACCTGTGCACACTGTGTTTATCCTTGCCGGAACCATGGATCAGCGAAACTTCCACCTGAAAGCCCTTATGGCAATTGCAGAAATTACCACAGCCCCGGGGTTTGATGAGGCATGGAGAAAGTGCCACACAACCCAGGGTTTAAGAGATCTTGTTCTGCTGTCTAGAAGACGAAGAGAAGTTTGAGCGGCGCACAAAAAAAGGCGCCGGAAAAACCGGCGCCTGGTAGCGGCGGAGGGACTTGAACCCCCGACCAGCGGATTATGATTCCGCTGCTCTACCAACTGAGCTACACCGCCACAGCAGAGGCGTTGACCATACTGTAGAACACAAGTTTTGTCAAGATTTTACTGAACCGTCGGAAGACCTGATCTTGCGAAGCATTATAGCGTCACCTGTTCTAACCTTCTTGAGAACCCCGCCACCCATAAACAGACAAACTATCCAGGCAAGCACAGAACCCCCGAGAATACCCAGAAGAGCCACCACAGGAACGGGAATGTAGTACTGAAACCAGAAAACAAGAGCAAAAACCAGAACCGCAATCACCGGAATAAGTATCAGTTTTAAGGCCCTTGAACTCATTTCCGCCCTCTTCTGGAACCAGTTTTCAAGCATCTGAAGCTTTTCTTTGTCGGAGAAATCAAAAGAAGTGGTGTCTGTAGAATCACTCATGTGTTTCCATCCTTTCACTGATGGTCCTGAAAATAGTATCCCGTTCTGCAGGATCCAGAGCACCTCCACTCTTCTGAACACGAAGAAGAACAGACACAGCACCTGACCACCGTACAATACTTGCTGTAACAGTGTAATCTCTGACCACTGCGAGAAGACCTTCCATATCACGGCACTCGCTTTTTCTGGCGCAGCAGAACAGAGTGGCCACTGGTTTGGTTCTTCCCGGAACTTCTTCGTAAACAACCTTCTCTGCTATATCTTCATTTGAAAGAAGAGAGTTGATAGTTTTGAAGAGCAGCCTGATATGCCGGGAAAGCTCATCAACAGGAACGGAAGCTCTCATGAAATCTTCCAGGCTGTAGTAGAAATCGGTAACAACAGTGTAAGGAATGTCTGACAGTTCCTTTCTTATTTCATCAAGCTGGTTAACATCATTCTGGCGCATACCCTGATCAAAATCCCTGAAATCGCCGAAGCTGTCTTGTATAGCCTGTTTTACAATTGAATAGGCATCTTCCAGTTGATCGAAGTGCTCCCGCTCTGCCACAAAGTCAAACACATCGATCCAGACATCTTCTCTTCTGGACGGTGATTTAAAAGAGTTAACACCGATACCTCTCTGGAGGCTGAGGTTCTTCACAAGCTTGAGAATCCGGTTGTCATGATTCTGTGCATCGTCAGTCTTCCCGGCAGTAGTAACCAGTAGAAGTTTGAGTTCTGCGCTGAATGTGGTAACATTCTCCAGTGCTATGTATGCCTGATTAATGCTGGTTGACCGGCACTCTTTTATCAGCAGCGGCAGTAGAGCCCTTCCTATGTGTTCTGTTCCGCCGTAGTGGTGAACCCTGTGAAGTCTCTCAATTCCTCTGGAAACCAGAAGTTTCTTGAGATACTCCCTTATCACCTTCAGCTCTTTACGATTTGCACTCATCCCGTTGGGTCCGGTCATTTCAACACGAATAGATACTATTCCATCACCTGTTGTGTATTTTCTCTGGTGACTTACGGTAGAGCCGGGCCACGCTACAGACAGAGCTGCGGTCAGGTCCTGAAAGGAAATGTCACGCTCGTAACCAACAATGTTTATACCGGTAAGATGCTCGCCTTTCGCCCTGATATTTCTGATTCTGTAAAAGGGAGCACCACCTTTTGTTCTGACACTTTCCACCAGATCATGGTTTGTTTTCACAATCCAGGCCAGATCGGAGTTTTTCCTGGCAAGCATGTACTGGTCGGATCGCGAGCTGATAAAAAGAACAAGCTGCCCTTTCTTGCCGAGTATACCACCGGGGATATGTCCCTTGTAAATACGATGAAGCTCCTCAAGTATTCCCTGATAGCACTCTACCCTGTCTGCTGACCTGTCGAGAAGGGAAATTACTCCGGCTCTTCCAACGGCAAGTCTCTGCAGCAGCTCTTTCAGCTTGTGTGTATCCTCCCTGAACTTGTTTCCCCGCTCTTCTTCGGAATCTTTTATCACAATACCGGTGATGATGGTTCCCCTTCTAACACCGTCTTTCTCCACGGCAAAGCCCTCGAGAAGATCAAGATTCCACCCCTCATGGTGTAGCTCTCCCACCACAACAGAGGCGAGACCCGCCCAGTCAACTGCGCTTACACCAAGCAGGGCAAGACCATCGCGAACATCAACAGTAATAGAAACATCCTTGTCAGAGCTGAACAGACGGGAATAGATCTCCTGTCGGCGATCTCCCGGGATAATCACAACTGGACAAGCCTCACCAAAGTGCTTGAAATGTTCTTTCTCGATGTGTTCTTCTCTATCCATTGAGCAATTATGAAACACAATTGCTGCATTGACCAGTATTGACAGATATTCAGATAGTTAGTATTTATCAGCGGCACAGGGGGCGAATAACTCAGTTGGCTAGAGTGCCTGCCTTACAAGCAGGACGTCGGGGGTTCAAGTCCCTCTTCGCCCACCAGAAAACCGGGGGATAATCTCTCCCGGTTTTTTTATCTTGCCATTCTGTAGCCGGTGTACCAGTCTATATCTCCGTAGCCGATGTTTCTGTAGAATCCCAGTGTCATGGCTTCCTCGACCTGAGCCCAGCTGCCACCTGTAACGTACATTACGCTGTCTGAAGAACAGTACACGATTTCGGACACATTTCCTGCCATATCCGCGAGACCGGCGTTTGACAGAGGATAGGAGCCGCAGGGAGCGGTATACAGAAAGCCGTCAAGATCCCGCTGCTGCCAGTCATCCAGAGCCATGTAGTTTGCAGGAACTCCAGGCACCTCTGCAGGAGACAGGTCTCCCCACGGATACTGACCAGCTATGGAACCGGACAGGCCGATGGAAGCAGCGTACTCCCACTCATTTCTTGTTGGCAGTCTGGCTCCTAAAACAGATGCTGCTGTCTCAGCTGTTCCAGGACTGATGTTGACAACCGGATAGTCGGGGAATTCGTAGAAATACCCGTCCATCCCCGGGAAACCGGGATCTGCAGGGTGGGAAAGCACGGCCCTGTCTGCAAGGTATCGGAACAACCTGTTGCTGACTTCATTCTTCTGCAGCTGAAAAGACTGAACCTCCACAGTTTCACCGGCAGAGTTAACAAATGTTCCGCCGGGAATGGTAACAAACACCGTATCTTCCTGCTGTACGGGAACCGCGTCTGGAATCAATTCCGGCTGCTGTCCGCAGCCGGCTAGAACAAGAATCACAAAAGGGACTACCTTCAGGTATCCCTGCATCTACTGCTTTTCCTTGCTGTTTCCCGGTTTCAGAACTATTGCGGCCGGGATCACAACACAGTAGCCCAGAATCAGCATCACAGGAGACAGTGAAATGTGTCCTGCCCGGAGAAGAAACCACCCGGCAGTTATCACGACCAGGCCAGTGGCAAACAGTATGTAGTTTACACTACTGAAGGGTACAACACTCTGCTTCTCATCTGAAGAAGCAGGCTTTTTATCTTTTGCCATTTCCTTCCTTTCACAGTAAAAGTAAGTTTTTCCAGTGTACTAACCTAAAACATCTCCAGCAGAATTGGGAACCCCGGTTACCCAGCTTCTGTGTACCGATTCATTTATTGCTTTGCCAACCACATGAAACGAACCGGTAACCACCATGGAATCGCTGCCAGCCATCTCCCTGCAAACAGCAACCGCTTCAACGATATCCTCCCGGACTTTCACTTTGAATCCCTGGCTGCTCATGTAACTGCCAAGTTCAACTGCTTCAAGTTTTCTTTCACTTTCAGGCGTTGTAACAACCACTGTTCCAGTGATACCTTTCAGCAACTCAACCATCCGTTTCCAGGGCTTGTCGCTGAGGAAACCCACAACCACCGGCACAGAATGCCCCCAGGATTTTGTGAAGTTTACGAGAGCTTCCATGGACTGGGGATTGTGTGCCACATCGAACAGAATGGAGGGGTTACCTTTCCTGTAATCAAGCCTTCCTGGCCACCTGAGAGAAGTGCAGACCCTCTGATAGGCTGCTTCAATTTCGCTTTCCGATCTGCCGAACAACTCCAAAGCAGCGGTGTAGGCAAGAGCACTGTTCTGCAGCTGATGTTTCCCCGGAAGAGGACTTCTGTGTACCGGCACAGGAAAAACACGCCTGAGGTCTTCCCGTTCCACCGCACTATCTATCACTTTTTCAACGCCAGAAGTCTGCGGTGCAGCAACCAGTACTGTTCCAGGTGAAGCAATCGCTATCTTTTCCACTGCTATCTTTTCTCTTGTGTTACCAAGAATTCTGCTGTGCTCCACCCTTACGCCGGTAAACACGGTTCCAGCACCGTTGTATGTTCTGGTTGCATCAAGCCTTCCTCCAAGACCGGCTTCGGCTGCCACCCAGTTCACACCTCTGGATGCAAAATACCACGCAGCCATTGAAGTGGTTATCTCAAAAAATGTTGCGGAATGCTTTCGTATGGTGTGCCTGTGGTCGGTAAGAAATTCTGCAACAGAGCTTTCCGGAATCCATCGATCGTCAACTGTAATTCTTTCTCTGTAATCGAGCAGGTGCGGGGATGTTCCTCTGCCCCAGGATATTCCAAGTTCTCCGGCTATTCCTGATAGAATTGCAGCGGTGCTGCCTTTACCGTTGGTGCCGACAATATGAACCGTCTCAAATTGTCT
>JAGGYZ010000097.1 GCA_021162285.1 Candidatus Fermentibacteraceae bacterium | reverse complement strand
TGGGTATTCCCTGTTTTGAAGGGTACCTTTTCCCGGAAACCTATGAATTTGCCGATTCAACACCGGTCTTCAGTGTGATAGACAGAATTGTGAGAACAGGTTTTGAGGTTATGGATGCAGACTGGGAAGCCAGGTGCAGTGCCGTGGGTCTTACGCCGTTTCAGGCGGTAATTCTGGCATCAATAGTTGAGAGAGAAGCGGCTTCAGATGCCGAGCGTGATATGGTGGCAGGTGTGTTTATCAACAGACTGCGCATAGGCATGAAACTGGAGAGCTGCGCCACAGTTCAGTATGCTCTGGGCGAAGTCAAAGATGTTCTCCTGTACAGTGATCTGGAGATTGAGAACCCCTACAACACCTACAGAAACCAGGGTTTGCCGCCTGCACCTATCTGTTCACCGGGCGTGGCATCTCTGGAAGCCGTGGTAAATCCCGACACCACTGCCGGTTACTTGTTTTTTGTCAGCAGAGGGGACGGATCAGGACGGCACCTGTTCGCCGTAACTGCAGCAGGTCATGCCAGTAACATAAGGTCTGTACGCTGAAGGCTATTCATTCAGACTCACGCCTGAAATGCTTCCATATTGACGCGAACGCCAGTTGTATATAGGTATGATAGTGATGAGTATAGTGAATACTACCAACATGTCTGGAGGGCACAATGAGTGAAGGAAGAGATCTTAATTTCCTGGAAAAAGCGATCAGAATAATTCCAGGATACAAGGGATACAAGGCCAAAGAGGAAAGAAGAGACAACGATGCTCTTTTCAGATCCATGCTTGCAGCAAAGCTTGAGGGGCTTCTTGCCATTGCTGTAGATGGCCTTGCCGGTCTGAAGGGACCGGAAGCCCTTGACGCAGCCAGCGGTTTTGGCCGCCTTACAAAGAAACTCGAGCTTGCAGCCGACAAAGTTCGCTTTGCGGCCAGAGGCTACAGAGGCTGGTTCGACATGCACAAGGTCAAGGAAGACGAGCTTGACAAGCTGTACGAGTTCGACTGCTCACTCACCGAGGATGTGGAGAAGATGCAGGTAGATTTTGAAGCGCTGGGGTCTGCTGTTGTCGGCGGAACCGGAGTGACTGAAACCCTTGAGGTGGCCATTGCCGGTCTTGATGACTTTGTCCACAGGCTTGAGGGTAGAAGTGCACTTATGGTCGATCTCCAGAACAACACACCGATTGATTAGGGAGGGTGACCATGTTTAAAAGACCTGAAATAATTGAATTTCTAGACAATTCCGGGAAGGAAATGGCGCACAGAATACCGGAAGCAGGTTCCGGTGAATTCCGTCTGGGCAGCCAGTGCGTAGTAAGAGAAAGCCAGGAAGCCGTGTTCTACCGCGACGGTAAGGCAATGGATGTGCTGGGACCCGGCCGCCATACCCTGACCACGCAGAACATCCCTCTTCTTGCCGGTATTGTGGATATGGCTTTTGCAGGAGAGGGAACTCCCTTCAAGGCCGAAGTTTACTACATCAACAAGAAGACCTTTACCGATCTCAAATGGGGTACGAAAGAGCCGATAATCTTCAGAGATTCCGAGCTCTCCATGGTGAGGCTTCGTGCTTTCGGGAATTTCTCCATGAAGGTTGTGGACAGTCTTCTGTTTGTTAACAAGATGGTTGGTACAGAGGGTAAGTATTCCACAGGCGACATAGAAGGTTTCCTTAAGAACATCATCATCAGCAGACTTGCAGATCTTCTTGGTGAAACAATGTCCACCATCTTCGATCTTGCAGCCAAGTACGACGAACTGGGTACACTGGCCAAGGCAAGGTTCACCGATGACTTCAGCAAGTACGGCATTCAGATGGTTGACTTTTACATCAGTGCTATTACGCCGCCTGAAGAGGTGCAGAAGCGGATCGATGAGAGAAGCGGCATGGGCGTTCTCGGTGACATGAATGAGTACATGAGATTCAAAACAGCAACAGCTCTGGGTGATGCCGCAAAGTCTGATGGCGGCGGCGGAGCTGCCGGTGCCGGCGTGGGTATGGGCGCAGGGCTTGGAATGGGTATGGTAATGGCCAACACAATGGGTCAGGCCATGTCTCCCCAGGCAGCAGTTCCCGCAGCGGCGGCTGCAGCAGCTGCCATGGTAACCTGCCCGGCGTGTGGGAAAACTGTTGTCGATGGTAAATTCTGCCCGGAGTGCGGAAAACCGCTGGCTACCCTCTGCCCGGCCTGTGGAAAACCTGTTCCTGCAGGTGGGAAATTCTGCCCTGCGTGCGGTGCGAAACTCGGTGGAGGAACAAAGTGCGAGTGTGGTGCCGACATTCCAGCAGGCAGCAAGTTCTGCCCCGATTGCGGCAAAAAGGTTGAATAGAACTACTCTTACAATCCATGGCCTGCTTGAAAAGTGGGCCATGGAGACTCCCGATAAAATTGCCCTTCACGACAGTGACAGCTCTCTAACGTACGCCCAGTGGCACCGGGCTTCCGAGCATCTGGCCAGCAGGCTTCAAACTGCCGGGGTAGAGAAGGGTACGCTTGTAGGGGTACAGGTAGACAGAACCTGCGGTCTGCCTGTGGCATTTACCGCTGTTTCAAAGGTAGGAGCCAGATTCCTCGGCTTGAATCCCAGCTGGCTTTCCGAGGACAGAGAAATGGTGTTCACCAGGTGGAATAAACGTTTTATTCTTTGCTGGGAAGGAATGGAAACCGAGGGCTGGAAGGCGAGCACCCTGCTTCATTTCGGTAGATCAGACATCAATTCACCTGCTCTTTTTCTTCAGGGCAGTTCAAGGGTAGACACATTCGACGAGTTTTATATGAATGTTACCAGCGGATCTACCGGTCTGCCCAAGGTTGCTGTAACTTCGCACAGAGAAATTATTATAAACACTGCCGCAGTCTGTGAAAATCTGGAGCTTACTGACAGTGATGTTCTTATGTCTCTTTTCGGGGTAATAGGCCATCCGCATGAAATATTCATGCGGGGTTTGTACCTGGGGGCCACCACCGTTCTGGATCCGTCTGTGTACCCACGGCAGCACATCAAACTGATAGGGAAACACGAGGTTAGTTTTCTTATGGGTCTTCCTCCACAGCTTGACGCCTTAAGTCGACTTGCACGAAGAGATGACGCCGATGTTTCATCACTGCGTATTGTCGAGGCAGGAGGAATGAGAGTTACCGACAGATTTCTGTCTTCTTTTGAAGAGAGAACAGGAGAAAAGGTAACCCCTGTATGGGGAAGTACGGAAACTTCCGGTGTGGTTCTTATAGGAGATCCGGGGATTACCGGTTTTTCATCGGTGGCTTTTGGATACAGTGTTCAGCTCCGTGATGATGACAGCGAAATAGTTGAAGACAACGGTAAGGGCGAACTCTGGATATCCGGTGAGGGAATTGTTAACCGTTACCTGGGAGAGAGGTTGGACTCTTCTGAAATTCTTGTTGACGGCTGGTACAGAACCGGAGACATTTTCACCAGGCGTAACGGCAGGTTGTATTTCACCGGTAGACGGGGTGGCCTGATAAAGGCTTCCGGACTTAAAGTTTATCCCAGCGAAGTTGAACTGGCCATTTTGAAGCACCCTCTTGTGAGAGATGTGTG
>JAGGYZ010000075.1 GCA_021162285.1 Candidatus Fermentibacteraceae bacterium | reverse complement strand
GGTTGAGTTTCTCCGTACCACAGGGGAAACGGAAGAAGTGTTGAACACAAGCGGCAGGATAGCTGCAATGCGGAAGCACGGTAAAACGGTATTCTGTGATATTTCTGACTCAACAGGCAGAATTCAGCTTTTTATAAACAAAAAGAACCTTGACGATACAGGATGGGAGCTTCTCGGGAAGCTTGATCTTGGAGATATCATCTGGGTCAGTGGTTCACTGTTTGTTACGCGTACAGGTGAGCTTTCGGTAAGGGTGGTTTCCCTTGTACTGCTTGTAAAAGCGGTCAGGCCTGTGCCGGTGGTAAAAACAGACGCAGAAGGTCATGTTCACGATGCGGTAAGCGATCCGGATTTCATTTACAGACACCGGGCTCTCGATCTGATGCTTAACGAAACTTCCAGAAACAGATTCATTGCAAGAAGCAGAATAATTACCGCCGTAAGAAGCTACCTGGATTCAGACGGCTTTCTTGAGGTGGAAACGCCTGTTCTTCAGCAGATATACGGTGGCGCTGCCGCAGACCCATTTGTAAGCCACTACAATTCCATGGATGACCAGTGTTACCTCAGGATTGCCACAGAGCTGTATCTGAAAAGACTTGTAACAGGCGGCATTCACAGGGTATACGAGATAGGGAAAGATTTCAGGAATGAGGGCGTTGACAGAACACACAGCCCCGAGTTCACACAGCTGGAACTGTACGAGGCCTGGACAGATTACGAAGGTATGATGTCCAGATTCGAAAGCATTGTACAGGCTGCTGCACAGGCTGCCGGAGTGGGTCCTGTGGTGCATTATGCCGGACACGACATAGACCTTACACCGCCCTTCAAAAGAATTTCCTTTGTACCTGCTCTTCACGAGAAAAGTGGAGAAAAGCTTTTCGAGTGGAGTACAGAAAGACTCTCCGGTCTGGTATCCAGCCTTGGACTGGGTGACGGCATCAATGAGCGACCTGCGCTACTGGACAAGCTGTTTGACCACTATGTAACTCCCGGTATTATCCAGCCCAGTTTTGTAATTGACTATCCTGTAGAGCTTTCTCCCCTGGCAAAACAGAAAGCTGACGATCCGGGAATTACGGAGAGATTTGAAGCATTTATAGCAGGTCTGGAGCTTGCCAACGCCTTCAGCGAGCAGAATGATCCAGTTTACCAGAGGAAAGTTCTGGAGGACCAGGCGGCACAGAGTCAGCACCGAAAAGGTGTTGTCGACAATGAATTTCTTTACGCCCTTGAGGTGGGGATGCCTCCAGCAGGCGGGCTTGGCATAGGGGTGGACAGGCTGGTAATGATTCTTACGGGAGCCGCTTCCATTCGCGATACTATTCTGTTTCCCTACCTGCGAAGGGAGCAATGAAACAGAAACTGTTATGGGCTGTTGCAGGAAGACATGTGTGGAGTAATGCTAATTCCACTGTAGTCAGGATGGTCAGCATTCTTTCAGTGGCCGGGGTTGCTATAGGTGTCGCTTCACTTGTAATTCTTCAGGCTTTTATGGGCGGTTTTACCGAGGCCATTGCGAATGGTCTCACTTCCATGAACCCGCCTCTTTATATATACACTCCCGGCGGAGGGTATCTGGATGACTTTGACCTGGGCGTTGCTCAGTCTATTGCCGCTGATATTCCGGGTGTTACTGAAATTACAGGTGTGCTGGAAAAGCCGGCAGTGGTGAGCGGGTCTCCTGGAACGGTATCCGGTGCAGTTGTAAGGGGTGATAACACCTCCAGGCTGATTATAGGTGTGGATCTTGCCAGAGAGCTGGATGTGGTTCCTGGTGATGAGATCAGAATAGCGTCAACAGCCGGTGTGGAAGTTTCCGGCATGGGACGGGTGCTTGTTGATACCATTGTATCTCTTCGTGTGGACAGTATTGCCGATTTCGGCCTGGAAGAGTACAACAGTTCCCTTGTGGTGCTGCCCCTTGCTGCAGCGAGAGATATCTTCAGAGCACAGGGTGAGTTGACAAGTCTTGGGGGATTTGTTGAGAGCGGTGTGGATCCGGTGGCAGTTTCCAGCCAGTTGAACTCTGCACTCTACAGCGAGTATACAGGGGGTGGATGGCCGGTTTACATGAGCTGTATCCCCTTCCTGGCCTTTCACGGAAATCTTTTCAAGGCTCTTGGGCTTGAAAGAACTGCCATGACCATAGTGCTGGCTCTTATTACTGTAGTTGCCCTTCTGAATCTGTCCAGTGCTCTGACCATGATCGCAATGGAACACCGACGCGATATTGGAGTAATGAGAGCAATGGGGCTTTCACCTGCAGGAGTTTTCAGGATATCGGTTATCAGGGGGTTTCTGCTAGGGGGGAGCGGTGCATTGGCAGGGCTTGCATTTTCCTGGATTTCAGTTTTTGCAGTAAACAGATACTTTCCCATAAGACTGGACGGTACGGTGTACTGGATTGATGTTCTTCCCGGTGTGTTTCCGGTTGCTACAGCTGTTGTTGTGTCTCTGGCAACAGTTCTGGTCTGTTTGATCGTAGCAGCTTTCCCGGCATTTTCTTCCCTGTCCCATTCTCCATCGGAGGCTCTCAGGTATGAATAGGAATGTGGTTCTTTCTGCAGAAAATATTCACTGTTCTTACGGTAGTGCAGACGCGTCTATAAAAGTGATTAAAGGAACCAGTATTGAAATCAGGGCAGGGGAAGTGGTTGCTGTTACAGGACCCAGTGGTTCCGGCAAAAGTACCCTGCTTCATGCGCTGGGGCTTCTTGAAAAACCCGACCTTGGAAAAGTCTTTATCTGTGGTGAGGATGGATGGGCATTAAGCGGCAGCAGAAGAGCTGCGCTCAGAAACAGAAAAATCGGTTTTGTCTTTCAGTTTCACCATCTTCTCGAGGAGTTTACTCTCAAAGAGAATGTGATGATGCCCTGTCTTATTGCCGGAGTGAGAACTGAAGAGGCATCAGACAGCGCAGGGAAACTGCTGGAAAGGGTTGGAATTCTTCACAGGGCATCGCATTTCCCGTCACAGGTGTCCGGGGGAGAAAGGCAGCGTGCGGCAGTAGCCAGAGCAATTGTAATGAAGCCTCAGATAGTGCTGGCTGACGAACCTACCGGAAATCTGGATACAGAAACAAGCAGGGAAGTTGAAAGGCTTATCATGGAGCTGGCTGAGGAGGGACAACGGTCATTCCTGCTTGCCACCCACAGCCTTGACCTTGCCTCAGCAGTTCACCGAAGGCTTTTTCTGAATTCCGGGGTTCTGACCGAAGGAGAATAGATGGTCATGCTATTCGCAGGAAAGATGAAATGCTATATTCTGCCGTAGTGTGTCTGATTTTACCATGAGAAAAAAAGGGGGCATTCTTGCCAGAACAGTACACTGACCGAGCACGGAGAGCTCTTGCAGAGGCAAAAACAGAGGCTGCCCGGGCAGGTAGAAAAGAAGTTGGAAGCGAGTTCATACTTTATTCAATACTGAATGTTGACGGCTCAGGAGCCGCTGCGGTTCTAAGAAGTATGAATGTAAAAATAGGGGAGATGTACTCTCAGATCAGAGCCAACCTGCGTCATGGCCCCATTGTAAGCAATGCAGACGGAACTCTGCTTTCCTGGAGTCGGCGTTCACAGTCTATACTTGCTGATGCGCAGGTACAGGCGTCCAAGCTGAATGCTGTTTCAATTTCCACTGAACATCTCCTGCTGGCTCTTTCCCGGATAGACAGCAGTTCTTCTGCCTTTCTCTGGCAGTACGGGGTCAGCTACGACAAACTGTTTGAGGCTGTTAACGCTATTGGAGAGAGGCTTTCTTCCGGTGCTGAAAAATCAACTTCAGCTCTTGACTACTTCTGCCGCGACCTTACACTTCTCGGGGTGGAAGATCAGCTTGATCCGGTAATAGGAAGAGCATCAGAAATAGACAGGGTTGTTCAGGTTCTGTGCAGGCGGAAGAAATCAAATCCGGTTCTTATAGGGGAGCCGGGAGTGGGGAAAACAGCCATCGTTGAGGGGCTTGCTCAGAGGATTCTGTCAGGCAGGGTTCCCCTTCCACTCTACGGAAAGAGAATAATGGCTCTTGATATGGCCTCAATCCTTGCCGGTACAAAGTACAGAGGGCAGTTTGAAGAACGCCTGAAAGCTCTGTTGAAGGAAATAAGGAAAGACGGCGATGTAATACTGTTTATAGATGAGATACATTCCATTGTAGGTGCCGGTGGAGCAGAAGGCGCCATCGATGCAGCAAACCTGCTTAAACCTGCCCTGGCAAGGGGTGAATTCCAGTGTATCGGTGCTACTACCCTCGATGAGTACAGAAGAAGAATTGAAAAGGATGGTGCACTGGAAAGAAGATTCCAGCCGGTGCCGGTGGATCCTCCTTCTGTGGAACTGACTCTTGAAATACTGGAAGGGCTCAAAGACAGGTATCAGCATCACCACAACGCTGTATTTTCCAGCAGAAGTCTGAAATGCTGTGCAATACTGGCCAACAGATACATCAGCGGAAGACATCTGCCGGACAAGGCCATTGATGTGATGGATGAATCCGGTGCACGGGCTCACGCCAGAGCGTCCAGTCCGCCTGAATCGCTTATAGAGCTTCACGAAAAGCTTTCAGCCATGCGTCGGGAGCTTGATGAAGCAGGAGATCAGCGAAAACTCGGTCAGGTATCGAGACTTACCAGTGATATATTCCGTCTTGAAAAAACACTTGAGGATTCCAGAAACGACTGGATTAAAAGCCTGCCGCCTGTGGAAATATCTCAGGATGATGTGGCCGCTGTTGTTGCAGAGATGACAGGTATACCGATCACCAGAGTTGGAGAGAGCGAAACCGCCAGACTTGCTGACCTGGAAGACAGGATGGCTGAAAGTATTATCGGCCAGGCACCTGCAGTGAATCTCATTGCAAATGCGATCAGAAGGGGAAGAGTAGGTCTTCGCAGCAACACAAGACCCACAGGCTGTTTCCTCTTCCTGGGCCCCTCGGGAGTTGGAAAAACAGAGACTGCCAGGGTTCTTGCAGAGCAGGTATTTGGTGATAAGAATGCTCTTATCCGTATTGACATGTCCGAATACAGAGAAGGTTTTTCCGGCTCGAGGCTGGTAGGTGCTCCTCCCGGGTATGTGGGTTACGATGACGGAGGACAGCTTACAGAGAAAGTTCGCAGAAGACCGTACTCAGTGGTTCTGCTGGATGAGATAGAGAAAGCTCACTCTGATGTGTACAACATGCTGCTTCAGGTCATGGATTACGGCATCATGACTGACAGTTACGGAAGAAAAATTGATTTCAGCAATACCATTATTATCATGACGGGAAATCTCTCACCTCACAGTTCCGGCAGCGGAGGATCCGTGGGATTCCTGCGGGAGAATTCTGATTCTGAGGCCAGCGGAATACTGAGTGCCGCGAAATCTCTTTTCCCTCCGGAGTTCATGAACCGTCTTGACAGTGTGATAGTCTTCAACTCTCTAAGTATTGATGATATCAGAGCTATCGTTGAAATGCAGCTCAAAGAGATTATTGACAGGCTGCTCGAACTTGACATCGAGCTTGTGATGGAAAACGAAGCTCTTGATCTTCTTACTGAAAGTGGATACAGCCGGGAGGCCGGCGCAAGACACCTGAGGAGAACCATTCAGAGACTCCTTGAAGATCCCCTTACAGATTTACTTGTTTCCGGAGAACTGTCCGGAGGCAGAAAAGTCAGCGCCAGGCGAAGCGGAGACAGTCTTACATTCACATTTGTGAAAAAAAGAATTGTCAAGAGACCCGCTGTGGAGGTGAGTGTATGAAAACAATAATTGTACTTGCACTGGCTGGACTGGCATCAGCCATTCCGGTCTCCAGTGTGTCAGTACAGGGTAATACCTATGTTTCCGATTCTTTGATAATCAGAACCCTTGGTTTGTCAGAGGGAGTATCCTTCCAGCCGTCGGTTCTTCCCCAGGGTGTAAGGGAGCTTTTCAGTCTGGGTTATTTCACAGATATTGAGGTTCTTGTGGATTCCGCAGGTGGAACTGCCGATTTCACTGTGATGGTAAGTGAGAATCCAATTCTTTCAGCCCTGGAAATACAGAACCCGGGTTGTCTTGATGAAAGCGACCTGGTTGATACACTTGCTCTTTTTCCAGGACAGACTGTATCTCTCAACGACATAGACAGATCTCTTGATCTGATAAAAAGCTTGTATGCAAACGACAACAGACACCTGGCAGAGGTTGACTACAGCTGGGGAGAGCCGGATTCAGACGGCCGCCGCATTCTTGTCTTTAACTGTACAGAGGGTCCGGATATGCGCGTGGGGGAAATTGCTTTTTCCGGGAACACCGCATTTTCAGACCGCGATCTTCGCGGAGAGATGAAAACAAAACAGGACAGTTTCTGGAGAAGCGGTAAACTGAAACCTGCAGAGTTTCAGGAAGATCTGGATCGAGTATCGGAGTTCTACCACAATCACGGATATCCCGATGCCACTGTAACAGGAACAGACAGATACCTTCTTGCAGACAACGAGAATCACTTTCACATAGATATTTCTGTGTACGAAGGTTCTTACAAGGTATTCGGTGATGTTTCTGTAAGCGGGAATACCGAACTCTCAGACTCTGTCCTTCTGTCATTCAGTGAACTTGAATACGGGCATCCGTACTCCATGGAAGACCTGGATAAGACCCTTGAAACAATCTACTCTGCATACCAGGACCGCGGGTATTTTTACGCTGGTGTTTCTCCTATGATGGAGCAGTCTGTCGATGCTGATTCGGTTGTTAACATCCATTTCTCCATTCAGGAGGGGGAAAGAGCTCACATACGCGAAGTGGAAATTATCGGGAATACACGTACTTTCGACAATGTTATCCGCAGGCAGCTTACAGTGGTTCCAGGTGATCTTTTCAGAAGGTCTGACCTTATGAGATCGCTGAGAAATGTGTACTATCTCAACTATTTTAACGACGTTGTTCCAGATTTCAGGGCAATTGACGGATCATCTGATGTGGATATGATCCTGTCTGTTGACGAGAAAACCACCGGTAAATTCGGTATTGGAGCAAACTACAGCGCGAACGACGGCTTCAGCGGATACCTGGAAGTGGCTGAAACAAACCTTTTTGGGCGCGGACAGAACCTGGGCGCAACCTATGAGTTCTCGAAAACTGTTCAGAACATCAAACTGAGTTTTACAGAGCCGTGGTTCCGGGACACGCCTCTTACTCTCGGCGGCGAGCTGTATCACACCACCAGTAATTACTCAGAGTATGACAGAAGACGCACCGGTGGTTCTGTTATAGTTGGCCGGCCTCTTCCCTGGGTGGATTTCACTTCGGCATCAATCAGGTACACACTTGAAAAGGTCGATGTTTTCGACATAACCAGCGACCCGGAAAACTACTACTACAGCCTTAATGACACAGACTGGCCCAGATGGGACAGTTCTGTGAGACTGTCCTTTTCAAGGGACAGCCAGGACAGAAGAGTATTCCCCGGAGAGGGATCAAAAAACACGGTGTCACTTGACCTTACAGGGGGATTTCTTGGGGGAGATATTGGTTTCCAGAAGTACCTCTTCGATTCAACATGGCATGTTCCCCTGTGGTGGAAATTCTTCTTTACTCTCAGAGGCAGAATGGGAACAATTGCCGGTTTCGGCGGAGAAACGCCTCCAGCTTACGAACTGTTCCAGCTGGGTGGAACAGGGTTTTACGGTGTAAGAGGCTATGGAAGCAGAGAGATCAATGCGGTTGACGGATATGAAACAGTCGGTGGGAGGACCATGCTTATCCTCAGTGCCGAATACCGATTCAGAATTATCGATCAACTTCAACTTGCATTGTTTACAGATGCAGGCAACACATGGGAAAGCTGGTCAGATATGGATCTGTCATCGTTGAACCGTGGAGCAGGCGCTGGTATAAGGATAGAGATTCCCATGCTGGGCGTGATGGGTCTCGATTATGCGTACGGCTTTGACGGACCTGATCCAGGCTGGGAACCGCATTTCCAGATGGGTACAACTTTCTGATTGGAGTGTTTATGAGATTACTGGTTGTTCTTGCTTTTCCGGCTCTGCTTGCAGCCCAGACCATTGCCGTGTTTGACTCTGATCAGGTTTTTGAGTCGCTGGGTGAGGTTGCAGATGCCCGTGAGCTTCTGGAAACAGAAATGGATCAATGGGAACTTCATGTGGATTCCCTTCAGGAGGAAATTGATGTTCTTGAGGAGGATCTGTCACGAACCCTTATGATGAGTCCTGAAAGAAGGCAGGAGAAAGAAGCCCTGCTTGAGGAGAAAAAGATTCAGATCGAATCATATCTATCCAGTGTTTTCGGACCGGACGGTTTAATGGAGAGACGAAACGAGGAGCTGGTAAACCCTATTATATCGGCTATAAACGAGGCGGTGATCGACATTGCCAGTGAAGAGGGAATACAGCTGGTTCTGGACGCTTCAGCGGGTCAGGTAGTGTATGCAGAGGCCTCTGTAGATATTACCGATCAAGTGATAGATCGGGTAATGAGCGGTAATGACTGAATCACTATCCCTGAAAGAAATATCTGACCATCTTGAAGGGAAAATACTTCGTGGCAACCCTGATTCCGTTGTAAGGGGTGTCTGTGCTATCCAGAACGCCGGACCGTCAGACATATGCTACTACGGCAGTGCAAAGTACTCTGTTTACCTCGGAACCACACAGGCCATGGCCGTGATTGTGGAAAAGCCGGTTGAGACATCTGCCCGGTGTGTTCTTCTGGTAGACAACGCTTACGATGGGTTCAGAAAAGTACTTTATCTTTTCAAGCCGGATATTTCATCCGGATTTGATTCAGTACATCCGTCGGCAGTGATCCATCCTTCGTCAAGAACAGGCGAAGATGTTCATATAGGTCCAGCGGTTGTTATAGACAGAGACTGTGTAGTGGGAAATGGATGCAGGATCGGTTCCGGATCTGTTCTCGGTCCTGGAGTAATTATAGGTGACAGCAGCGTTATTCATCCAGGGGTTACTCTGCTGGCTGGAACAGTGGTGGGAAGCAATGTGATAATCCACTCAGGAACAGTAACTGGCAGTGATGGATTCGGTTTTGTTCCCGACCCGGGCGGGAAACACAGGAAAATACCCCAGAACGGGAATGTCGTTATCGGAAACCATGTTGAAATTGGTGCAAACTGTACAATCGACAGAGCGGTTACAGGAAGTACCAGTATCGGTGATTACACAAAGCTGGACAATCTCATACAGGTAGCCCATAATGTACGTATAGGCAGAGGGTGTTTTATTGCTGCCCAAACTGGAATCGCCGGAAGTACAGTAGTTGGAAATGGTGTTGTCTTCGGCGGCCAGGTGGGTGTTGGTGGACATATCGTAATTAACGACGGTGCAGTTATCGCAGCCAAATCAGGTGTTACCAAGGATGTGGCTCCGGGTGTCACGGTTTCCGGTAATCCCGCAAGACCCCACATGGAGACTCTGAGGCTTGCTGCTGCTGTATCAAGGCTTCCGAAGGTCATCGAGCTGGTAAAGAAATTGAGTGCCGGCAGAAAAGCAGAAACTGGGGACTGATGAATCGTTTTCAAACAACAATCAAAGAGCAGGTCTCCTACACCGGACGCGGTTTGCATCTGGGGAAGGAATCAACCATTACTTTTAAGCCTGCGCCTGCAGATACCGGTTATGTTTTTATAAGAACGGATGTGCCTCAGCACCCATCTATCAAGGTGCAGCCGGAAAATGTAAGGATGGTTGAAGAGCAGGCCAGGAGAACCACACTTGGGGAAAACTACTATGAAGTACACACTGTTGAGCATGTTTTAAGTGCTCTTTACGGCCTGGAAATTGATAATGCCATCATAGAGATCAGTTCTGATGAGCCACCAGAGCCTGCAGACGGCTCGGTCCGTTCTTACGTTGAAGTTTTGATGGATGCAGGAGTCGAAACACTGCACGATCACCCGGGAAGAGTCTTCGTTATTACAGAACCGGTTAGTCTGGAGTATCATGGTGCAAGCCTTACGGTTGTACCTTATGACGGTCTCAAGATAAGTTTCACCCTTGACTACGATCACCCGCACATAGGAACTCAGTACATAAGTCTCGACATTACCAGAGACAGTTTTACAAGCGAAATTGCCCCTGCCAGAACATTTTGTCTTTACGAGGATGTGAAGATTCTTCAGGAAAAGGGTCTTATCAAGGGTGGTACACTGGAGAACGCTGTTGTAATCGGCGACGATGGCGTGATGAACGACAGTCCCCTGCGTTTTCCCGATGAGCTGGTGAGACACAAGGTTCTTGATCTTATAGGAGACATGGCTCTTCTGGGAATCAGGCTTCAGGGTCATGTAATTGCTGCTAAGAGCGGCCATGCTTCAAATGTGCAGTTCGTAAAGAAAATAATGAAAGTCTATGCCGGTAAGATTAAAACATCCAGAGCAGATCTTTCTGAAAGGCAGTGGGGTATTTCCGATGTAATGGATCTTCTGCCGCACCGTTATCCTTTCCTGCTTGTGGACAAGGTGCTGGAGATAGAACCTGAAAAAAGCATTGTTGCCATAAAGAATGTAACCATCAACGAACCCTTCTTCCAGGGTCATTTTCCCGGCAGCCCTATAATGCCCGGTGTACTGGTGATAGAGGCAATGGCTCAGGCTGGCGGGCTTATGCTTTTTGATTCAGTAAAAGATCCAGGAAGATGGCTGGTTCTTTTCGGTGGAATAGACAGAGTCAGGTTCAGAAAACCTGTCTTGCCAGGCGATCAGATCCGTTTTGAGCTTGAGCTGATCAGCAAGCGAGGGAGAATGTGGAAAATGAAAGGTGTGGCCAAAGTTGACGACAGAGTAGCAGTTGAGGCTGAACTCACAGCAATGCTGGTGGAGAAAAAATGATACACTCTACTGCGGTTGTTCAGTGCAGGGTCCCTGATTCAGCTTCCATCGGACCTTTTGCAGTTGTGGGTCCTGAAGTGGTTCTTGGAGAACGGGTCGTAATAGATTCCCACGCTGTAGTCGCAGGGGTTACCACTCTGGGTGACGATGTGAAAGTGGGTCCTGGAGCGGTGATAGGTACATCACCACAGGATTTAAAATTCGCAGGTGAGAGAACCACACTTGAAGTCGGGGCAAGAACGGTAATCCGCGAGATGGCGAACATAAACTGCGGAACCATTGCCACCGGAAAAACTGTTGTAGGTGAGGACTGTTTTCTCATGGCTTTCAGCCATGTGGCACACGACTGTATCATTGGTGACGGTGTTATTCTGGCTAATTCAGTAAATCTTGCAGGTCATGTGGAGATAGGAAAAAAAGCAATAATAGGTGGTGTTGTTCCTGTTCATCAGTTTACAAGAATTGGTGAGTATTCCATGATAGGCGGTGGATTCAGGGTGTCCAGAGATGTTGCTCCTTTCACACTTGCCGGTGGAGAGCCACTGCGGATGATTGGAATAAACAAACTCGGATTGAGACGAAACGGTTTTTCAAACGAAGAAATTGCCCTTGCCGTAGACTCTTTCCGCTACTTCTTTAAAAGCTCGGAAACCATGGCAAGCAAGGTATTGGCAGTTCTCTCCGATACAACGGAGAATGAACTGAAAAGAAGAATGGCTGAATTTATTTCCGCCTCCTCGAGAGGGGTTACTATCTGAGCCAGATTACCCTGATTCTGCTTTTTGTTTTCGGGCAGCCTGCCGGTGCAGATTCGTCTGAAATAGAATACAGAAACCCCGCCGGTGCACTTCTCAGAAGCCTTGTTCTGCCTGGCTGGGGACAGTTCTACAATGAGGAGCCTGTGAAGGGCATTCTGTACGGAACATTTGAACTGGGTCTGCTGGGGCTTGTTGTCTACGAGGACAACAGGGCTGAATACGCCAGAGACCAGTACATGGAGACGGGGCTTGCTTCCTGGCAGAACAGTTACGATACCCACAGCGGTCTCAGGCGGGATTTTATATGGTACACTGCAGGTGCCTGGGTCGTGGGGTTACTGGATGCGTATGTTGATGCATATCTGTTCAGCTTTGAAGCGGAGAACAGGCGATTTGAAGGTAATGTCGGGTTAAGCGTGGAAGCTGTAATCAACTTCTGACCGAGGGAATGAAATGATCTTTCATCTTGTATACTTTCTGACAGCGGGATTGGCCGCTTCAGAACCGGAGCTTCTGGGAAGAGCTGTAAACGGCGACAGGGAAGCTTTTGGAGAGATCGTTAAAATGTACGAGAAAAGGGTATTCCGGGTTGCAAGAAGGATGAGTAATTGTGATGATGACGCATGGGATATTACCCAGGAAGCGTTTATCAAGGCAATGAAGGCAATGCACAATTTTAACACAGAGTACCGGTTTTTTACATGGATGTACAGAATCGTAACCAACACCGCTATCAACATGACCCGTTCCAGAAGCAGACGTGGAGAAGTTGAATTTGATGAAGGCTACGGAGGAGGAGGGCGGACAGCCACTGCTGACAACGCTATTCAGGAGACCAACAGAGATCTCCTTGTACAGGCAGTACAGAAAGCTGTTCAGCGGCTCACGCCTGCACTTCGATCCGTGTTTGTTCTTCGCGTTGATCAGGAACTGAGTTACGAAGAAATTGCCGAGACACTTGGTATTGCAACAGGCACAGTAATGTCGCGGTTGAACAGAGCACGGAGTTCTGTGAAGACATTTGTGGTAACTGAGCTTGGAGGTGAACCATGATCTGCCCGGAAAGAAGCACACTGCTTCAGTGGCTGGATGGTGAACTGGCACCTTCAGAGGCGGAAGCTGTCGCTGAACATGTTGAAAACTGCGGCAGATGCAGAGGTTTTGTGTCTGCGCAGAAACACATAGAGTCTGTATGGAGGGAGTCGTGGGTTGATCCTCCGGATTCCGATTTTACCGCAATGCGCCAGGTTCTATTGCCGGCAACACCGTGGTGGAGAACTCCGAGAACATGGTACATTGCCGCTGCCGTCTGTGCTGCCTACATAGGAATCAAAATATTCTTTGTAGATGGAGCAGGAACTCCTCTTGCAAGCATCGTTCAGCAGGAAAGCACTGTGGAATCGATTCCGGCGAATGAACAACAGACAGAAGCAGAGTATCCCGAGGAGATGATGGCTTCTCCTGTTGAGGAAATTGAAGCATCTATGGAGGAGGAAGAACAGATTGACACTGCGCCTGTCGGGCAACAGCTTTTAGATCAGCCCGTCTTACCACCTGCTTTTAATGTTGTAAATACAGAGGTACAGGCGGAAATGGAGGAATCAGAGTCCCCAGACGGCTCCATGGGCACAGCGCAAAGCTCGACTGTATCTGATCAGGAACAGTTGCATGACGAATCAGACAGTTTCTTTGTTGCAGGAATCCCGGAGGAATTTGACAGACTGTACAGGAGCAGTGCTTCCGGTGAGACGGTTGCAGCTGGTGTTGAGGGTATTGTAACAGCCGGGGTTGGTAGCGGAGGAGGAGGAATCGCAGGTGGAACAGCCGGGTTCGCACAGACGACTGTATCTGACAGTTCGGATGAAGCATTTGCAGATGATGTTGTTTCTACTGCAGCAGCGGAGGCAGGTTTCGGAAGTCCGACCTGCACAGTTACGGCTACTCTTGAGTCCGGAGAAGCTATCGGGCTGGGAAGAGACGACTGGCCTTCTCTTTTTGAATTGATTGATACGATCAGGGTAAAGAGCAGTTCCTTCTTATCCGAACCTTTTGTTATCAGAGTCGGCAGCGATGGAGCCGTGTCCGGGGCAATTGTTCCAGAGGGAACTGTAATTGATGTTCCGGAAGCAAGATACGGTAACTGTGAAGTAACTGTTCTGTTCTACTGACATTCGAGCCCCTTTCCATTGCAGTCTGAGATTGATAAATTCAACGAAATAACTTGTCTCTTTGAAGGGAGATCTTCCATGGCTGCCAGAATTTTGGTTGCAGTGCTGTTTTGTTTTACCGCTATTTCCATTGCTGACCAGACAGGTCTCTCCAGAATTGCCATTGTCCCGGTTTTTGTTGATGCAGCGCAGAACTACGATACACAAGAGCTTGTTTCCGCTGCAGAAGAAGTGTTTGTTCAAAGCGGGCGTTTTGAAATTGTTGATGCTTCATCTCATGCTGAATACCAGGGAGACCCAGGCGGGCAGACCATCCGTCTGCAGTCAATGGCTGCAGATCTGGGTATCAATATGTTTATGCTTCTGGATGTTTCATCGCCGTACAGAAGTGCAGCCTTCGGCGAATCTGACAGTCTGTTTACCGGTAGAAACACCTCGGTGGATGTTACCGGCAGATTCTATACATCCGAAGGAAGTCTGCTGGGCTCTGTGAGGGAAAACATGAATTCCCGCAGTCTCCATGCATCAACAACTGTTGATATGGAGAATCTCGCTCTGCATGGTGTTGTCACTGTTGCACAAAGAAGTCTTAATGAGATAGTTCCCTACGAGTTTTCATTTACGGTTACCGGAGGACCGGAGTACGAAATTCCATTCGGTTTTGACAGCGGCATAGACAAGGGAAAGGTTTTTTCGGTTGTGGCCCTGTCCAGTGGTATTCCAAGGTCAGCCGAAGAGTACAGGCAGCTTGGCAGTCACGGTATTATCCAGATTACAGACTGTACTGCAAATTCCGGCAGAGGGCGCCTGATAGCAGGTGAACTGGTGGAAGGTGCAAGAGTTACAGCAGTAGAGAATTCTACGCCTGGCATTATCACGCTTTCCTACGCTGTTCTTCCCACTGAAGTTGTACCAGGCGAGAATCTTACCGGTGATGAGGCTGAGACATCACGGCTTGTGAATCAGGCGGAGTTTACAGGTGGAACCTGCAAATGGGGTCTTTCTCTCACAGGAACTCTGTTTTCTGCGGTGGTTTCCAGAATGTCATCCATTGGCATAAGAGGAGAGATGGGAACCAGACTTCCCCTTTCCTCTCCGGATCTCGCCCTGCGTGCCGGAATAGGTTTTGAAGCCTGCTACCTGAATCAGAACACCAGAGCAGACTCCATCTCTTCCTCGGCCAATACAGCCACAATTGCAGGTACTGCCAGCGTTAATCTCGAGTGGATGTTCAGCAGTAGATTCGGTCTTCAGGTTGGTTGTACCGGCAGACTGGGGTCTTCTGCAGACAGCTGGAATGTTACCGACTGGATGGGCTACAGCAGAGAAGCACTGCCTGGCGAGCTGTACTACGCAGAGGTAAAACAGCCCCCGATCAGTTTCTCCGCCGGGCTGTCATACATGATTTACTAGGAACTTGACCGAGAATAGGCATTGAGTAGTCGTGTGGTATCTGATGCCGAAGTGCGACCCCACCTCCTTTAGATGCTGGTGCTCAGTTTCCGGTTGGGAATAAAGGCGTGTCGGAACTATTGACTTGTTTTGGAATCGGAGAACTGGATGATTATTAAAGAATCAAACCTCTTTATCAATAACGGATCTCACGATTTTTGCTAGATCAGTCAGCGTGAATGGTTTAGATATGAACGGTACGCTTATACCTGAATCCACTATTCGTTTGATTATATCATCAGAATAACCTGACATATAAATTATCTTCAGGCCGGGAATCAGAGCAAGAGCTTCCAGACGGAATTCATCAAGACTTATTCCAGGCATAACAACATCAGTGAGCATCAAATTAATAGAGTCTGCATTTTTTCTCATCACGGTCAAAGCATCTGATCCGCATGCAGCCTCAATCACATTGTAACCAAATCGCTTAAGTGCAATGGCTGATAACTCTCTTACTTCATCACTGTCTTCAACTATTAGAATTGTCTCATTACCGGAAAGATCATAAGACTCTACAGAGTTCTGTAATGTAACGCTGTTTCCGTCACTGATCGGAAGAAGGATGCTGAAAGTGGATCCAACGCCCTTTTCACTTTTTACATTAATGATTCCACCATGTTGTCGCACAATTCCATAGACTGTTGCCAGACCAAGACCGGTTCCTTTGTCGCCCTTTAAAGAAAAGAATGGTTCAAAGATCTTATTTTGTGTTTCACGGTCCATTCCAGAACCAGTATCTGAGATCGCAAGAACAGCACATGGACCTTGTGGAGAGTCCTCATCCGGGTCTTCAGGAAATACAGAAATATCTGTGCTTATAATCATTTTACCGCCTTCAGGCATGGCATCCTGAGCGTTCACTGCCAGATTCATAAGAACCTGCTCAAGTTTGTTTGCATCTCCTTTCACCAGAAGAGGAGAATTATGAAAAGAAAATGAAATGCTGATATCTTCGCGAATGGTTCTAGCAATAAGATTTCTGAAGCTATCTACAATTATGCTAAGATCCAATACTCTAAGTTCAAGAAATTGTTTTCTTCCAACAGCCAGAAGCTGATTAACAAGTATCTGAGCACTCCTTCCAGCATGAAGAATTTCCATGAAAGGACGAGTATCAATTTCTTTGCCGGCATCGTCAAGCAGTATCTCTGCATAACCGATTATCGGGGTTAACAGGTTATTCAGGTCATGAGCGACGCCACCGGCAAGTTGACCTATTGATTCCAGTTTTTGTGTCTTTGCCATCTGGTCCTGAAGCCGCTTTTTCTCTATTTCCGCACTCATTCGAAGAGAAATGTCAACGTGAGTTCCTGCCATCCTTGAAGGTTTTCCGCTGGCATCCCTCTCCAGAACCATACCTCTGTCTAGAATCCATATCCACTGGCCATTTTTGTGTTTCATCCTGAAAGTAGCTTCATAAAATTCAGTTTTGCCCTCAAAATGATTCTGTAAACGTCTGTATACTTCCTGTCTTTCATCCGGATTAACAAAGTCATTCCATGAGTCTATTGTAACGGGCTGGATCTCATCTATAGAATATCCAATTATTTCCGCCCATCTTTTATTTATTTGAATCTTTCCTGTGGAAATATTCCAGTCCCAGATGGCTGCTTGAGTTCCCTTGATAGCAAGATTCATTCTTTCTTCACTGGCTTTCAAATCATTCATGGTTTCGTTAAGCCTCATGGTCAGCTGTCTGAACTCATTTGACAAATCATTCACTTCTGTGATCCGATGGGGTGTGAATTCAGTTTGCCGCCCGTTTAACATATCCGTTACTGTGGAACGAAGATCATGTATTGGTTTTGCTACAAGTCGGGCCACCAGCATTCCAATAATTAAAGCAACCAGAAGAGCAATTCCCAGCAGTATTACAGTGTCTCTGTTGCTCTTCTCAATAAACTCCTGAAAATCTGCCTCTGGGATAGAAGTTACAATAAAATATGTTTTCCCCAGAGAATCCATGAAGGGTGAGATTTGAACGAAAGATCTTCCTTTTGAGCACTCCAGTTGAAATTCAACCACAGAACCAATATCCCAATCT
>JAGGYZ010000029.1 GCA_021162285.1 Candidatus Fermentibacteraceae bacterium | reverse complement strand
TACCCAAAGTTTAAGCCTGCTCTGGCCCTCGTGCTTTTTTAGCACCCACAGCATAAGCCCCACGGAAAGCCCGAGAAAAACAGCTTCACCCAGATGTGTCCAGTTCATAAGTTCACCCCCTTCTTGTTCCGATTATATCAAAGCCCGGTTCAGCGGAGCAGTGTGAACTGCACTGCAGTACTGGAATTGTATGCGGTCAGCGAGTAGATACCACTGGGCAGAGTTGAGCAGTTTACTGAAAACACCTCTCCGGCTTCCACGGAAACCGGTATTTCCAGCACTTTTCTTCCTGCGATGTCGTACACACTGATGATGCCGGTAAAGGAATACCCGCCGCCTGAGAACATTATTGAAAGGTTTGAGCTTACAGGGTTGTTAAGTATTACAGGAGCCTGGTATACCGGAGAAGAACCTTGTTGTATTCCCGTTGATACTTCAGCGTAGATGTTCCAGTCTTCTCCCTGGGTTCCTGCCCAGTAGATGCCGCCGCCTGAAGCAACAGGGTTCCATACAGGGCCGCCTGGTGAGACGGGCTGGAAAGGTGCCGACCAGCCTTCTGTGGTTAGAACAGAAGTCATTGCTACGGCATCAGACCTTCCTTCCTGCCAGTACACAGCCTGCCCGCCCTCCGGTGTGGTGCATACAACAGGGTTGATCATGTGTTTTTCACCTGAAGCAACTGTGTTAACAGATTCCCACTGTGATCCATCCCATATTCTGGAGTTGACAGCAGACACAGCTCCGTCAGACTGCCACACAGCCACAAGAACACCGTTTACAAGAGCAATGTGCGGGGAATGACAGAAATTGCCTGTTGAGATGATTTCCGGTGTACTGAAACCTGTTTCATCTCCATGGCACCACACAACAGAACTTCCCGAAGGGGTCTGTTTCACCCACATGGCATGTAGATCACCGCTGGAATCCTCTGAAATTACAGGTGATTCCGCCCATGAACCTGATGCGCTGAGCTGCTGAACCGGCACCGAGCCGTCCAGAGATTTCAGCATGATCCTTCCCCCGGTTGCTTCCCAGTCCTGCCACACAAGCCACATTCTATCGGTAAATGCAAGATCGGGAGACACCTGATAGCCTTCCTGGGGAACTGCAGTTACAACAGATTCAAAAGGAATACCGTGTGCTGTCTTTATTCTGTAGGAGTAGGTTGACAGGTCAAAATCGCTCCAGGCAAGCCATGGGGTTCCGGAATTGTCAAAACACACAGACACCGCATTGTCCCAGTATTCATCGGCGTCTACGATGTAAACCTGACTCCAGCTGTCTGAAGAATCGTCGTAGAACCGTGATGCTACATCAAGTCTTCCGTTTTCTCCTGTGAGCCACGCAATGGCTGTTATACTGCCGTGGGTGTCCGTGGCAGGGAAACAGTCTGACTTCGAACTGGTGGATACAGGGAAAACATCAGTTGGCCGGGAACTGTGTCCAACCCCGGCATTAACCGCCATGGCACCAGTCGGTTTCAGCGTTGGGTCGCCCAGAAGGGCGTTTCCGTAGAACCACGCCCTTTCTGTAGAAGAGAATCCGCCCTGGGCCTCGTACTCCCACCAGTCTCTGAATGCCTCACCGAAAGTTGAACCGGAGCCCACCGGATTGTAGAAGTACTCAAAGTCAAGCATTGAACCTGTTTTTGCCGCTCCTGAGATCAAAAGACCCATGTCTGTTCCAAACAGGTACCAGTTGCCCAGACACCCGGTTTCAGTCCACCTGGCATTGGAGCAGGAAAAAAGCTGAAGAAAGGCGGTATTCGGATTTACCTGCGCGATTTCAGGAGCCATAACGGTACCGGACATCCCCGAGGGCACCTTGAAAGTATGTCCCCACGGGCATGAATGGGCCATGAGGTGCACGAATTCGTAACCTTCTCCCAGACGGGAGAGGTAGTTTTCAGCAGTGGTCTGTGTTTCAGAGTTTACCACTGTAACACCGGAACTGCCGTATATGGAATTAAGGCCGCAGTCGGTGTAGGAACTCCAGTCATCATCGTTGTAAGCCAGAGCCCTTGAGGGAGGAGTGAGGGCTCCTGAACGGTACAGATGGTTCTTCTGAAAATACTGTGAAAGCATTAGAAGCTCGGAGCCAAAATCTGCTGCGTGAGCATCTATTCTGCCCAGCCATATCTCGGGTGCCACGTCGCCGGTGTGAGAATCAAGAAACCCGTTTGAGTCGGTATCTGTCCAGATTCCGTCCAGGTCCATGAAGTAGAGTTCACAGGGGAATTCCTCCTGCGCCCAGTAGTCTTCCTCGTACCAGGCTGCTGGCAGAAAACCCACGAAAATTGCACCGTCTATGTCCGTGGTTCCAAGGACAAGGTTTTTCAGGTCGGATGCCGTTCCCCCGGACATACTCTGAACTGTAACATTCCAGCCTTCTGCAGTGAGGTCCGCCTGGAACTGGGTGAGTTCAGCGGACAGAGCAGCTGCCACGTAGTCAGCTACAACCACAACAACTGTGTTCCCTTCTGCAGGCTGTGCCAGCGGGGCTGTGATGTTCTGAAAAGATGCAGGATAATCTTCAAGAGGAGACCGTTCAATGGCAGAGAAGGACACAGGAGAAATGCCTGTTGGAACGGTTGCGCCAAACACAGACAACAAAATGGGTAGAAACAGCATGTTGACCTCCGGATAATTATTTCAAGTGCGGGAAGAAACAATATACCCGCTTAGTTAATGTGGGTCACCACCACTGAAACATGAATTCTTCCATCGAAAAACACTGTGTCAGCCTGCGGTGGCTGCCTGCCTTCAATGATAATGCAGTCTACACGAAGTTCGCGGAGAAGACTGTCTGCCTCTTCGGAAGGCCACTGATTAAGAACCTGGGCATACTCGTCATATTCGGCCGGGAGAGTTGTGCTGTACCCGTTTACCGATGGAGTAAAACAGCAGGTTGAACCTGCCAGCCGTTCTGTTTCAATTTCAGGCCGGTCCAGGTCACTGGAAACAGGCAGGTAGAGTATTCGCTGGAAGTTTCTATGCGCAATCCACTGTTGCCAGGGTTGAGATCCAAGTGGAATTGTTTCTATCGGAGGATGCCACACTGCTGCCGCAGTGAATAAAATTCCCAGCACAGCGAGTCCCGGTTTTTCCTGCAGCTTGCGTCCTGCAAATACAGCCAGGGGAACCAGTGCGAAGATACCTGCTCTTGCTGGAAGTCTAATTGACGAACACCCGGGCAGCAGTGCCAGAATTCTGAAAGGCGCAGGAGCAAGAGCTTTGCCTCCTGCAACCAGTACCGGACCCAGGCTGAAAACGGAAAAGAACACAACACAGGCCAGGAGAAAAATATCCCACCTGTTCTTTTTTCCCCGGAGGAGAAACCAGATGCTTCCGGCGATCACAGCAAGCCCCGGCCACAGAGCTGCTTCAGGGTGTACACTGCCCGCTCTCATCCAGCCCAGAACAGTGCTGTTTCCCCAGGGCGCCAGGAAAGCCAGCACATCTGTTGAAGCTATTGTGTCTGTCGGCCACGCCTGAGCATTTTTAATGTGAGGGATGAGAAACAGCAGGGAAGCAAGGTTGCCTGCAGTCCACCAGATTCCCGCGGGAAGAAGTTTTTTTCTTTGTTTAAGGAAGAAGGCTGTTACCAGCAGCAGCAGTATGGCCAGGTTCAGGAAGTACCACAGGTATAGAGAGCTCAGACACTGCAGCAGAACCAGTACTCCCAGCTGCCAGCCTGTTGTTTTCCCCTTGAGAGTTCGAAGGGCATACACTATTGCCAGAATAGAAAACCCTGCGGAAAACAGTTGAATATGCCAGACATGCGACTGGAAATATGGAAGCAGAACAACAACCGACCCGGTGAACAGCCATCCCGGCGGTGATGCACCTGTTTCAGCCGCCAGAACCGCAGCAGCGAAACCTGCGAAAGCAAGTGACAACACAAGAAGAAGGTTGTGAATGTGAACAGGGTCCATACCGGCAGTCTGCATTGGCAGGGCAGCTGCACTCTGCACCAGAAGCAAGTCATTTCTGCCGTTACCATCGGGAAAGCCTGCAAAGATTGGAAGGTTCAGAGGGTTTTCTCCTGAAAGTACCGCATGGGTGTTCCAGGAAATCAGCCAGCTGTTGAACAGGGTGTCAACGTGGTCGTGGGGACTGCCTGTTACAGCAAGCGGCCATGTAACCATCACTGCCAGTAGAAGAAAAAGCCCGCCTGCTGCAGTTGCAGCAGGCAGGAGCTTTCTCTTTTCAGACACCGGTCAGTAGGCCCGTGCTATGATTGCCGTTGTTGAGGTTTTCCTGCCTGTGAGGAAACAGGTACCGGATCCCGGCCTCTGCTCCAGGGGAATGCACCTCACAGTAGCCTTGGTTTCCTCCTGTATCCTTGCTTCGTCTTCACCGTCGCCGTCCCACCACACGCGGTAGAACCCCGGCTGCCCTGGAAGCAGCTGTTTGAATTCGTCGTAGGTCTCTACATCGTAGGTGTGAGTGTTCCTGAATTCAAGAGCTGAAGCAAGCATCTCACTTTGTATGTCTGTCAGAATGTTTTTTACAGCATCGGCGATGCCCTGCATTGGAATCGTAAACTTGCCTTCCCTGCCGGGTTTGTTCCGGGGGCTGGCCATTACATGACCTTCCGCTAGGTCTCTGGGACCCAGCTCAAGTCGCAGAGGTACACCGCGAACTTCCCAGTGGTTGAATTTAAATCCCGGGCTCATTCCGTCTCTGTGGTCAACAAGAACACGGATACCTGTATCTTTCAACTGCGCGGCGATCTTGTCGGCAGCTTCTGTAACGGCAGCTTTCTCTTCTTCTTTACGGGCAATAGGCACTATCACAACCTGCACAGGGGCAAGCATAGGCGGAAGTTTCAGCCCGTGTTCATCTCCGTGAACCATGATTACGGCACCTACAAGCCTTGTTGTAACGCCCCAGCTGGTCTGGTGAACGAACTGACGCTGGTTTTCCGAATCAAGAAATCTTGTGTCAAAAGCTTTAGCAAAGTTAGTTCCCAGGTAATGGCTTGTGCCACCCTGAAGTGCCCAGCCATTTCCCATCATGGACTCGATGGTGTACGTATTCACAGCACCGGCGAATTTTTCCTTTTCAGTCTTCCTGCCTGGTATAACTGGAATAGCTGCCATATCGTTCATGAAATCAGTGTAAACCTCCAGCATGCGCATGGTTTCCTGCCTGGCATCATCTTCAGAAACGTGGGCTGTGTGCCCCTCCTGCCACAGGAATTCAGTTGTTCTCAGGAATGGTCTGGGGCGCAGCTCCCACCTTACAACATTTGCCCACTGGTTAAGAAGCATGGGAAGGTCGCGGTAGCTGTTGATCCACTTGCTGAACATGTGGTTGATGATTGTTTCCGATGTAGGCCGCACAACAAGAGGCTCCTCAAGCTTTTTCCCGCCTGCATGTGTTACAATGGCCAGTTCAGGGCTGAAGCCCTCCACATGTTCCGCTTCCTTTTTCAGAAAACTCTCGGGAATTAACAGAGGGAAGTAGGCATTGCTGTGACCGGTTTCCTTGAAACGCCGGTCAAGATCATCCTTCATAAGCTCCCATATTGAGTAGCCGTACGGGCGTATAACCATGCAGCCGCGGACTGGAGCCGGGTCGGAAAGCTCAGCTTCTCTTATGACATCCAGATACCATCTGGAAAAGTCTTTTTCCGGACTCGTTATGTTTTTTGCCATGGCCACCCTTTCATTAACTTATACTACGACAGATAAAAAGCAAAAACCCGCTCTTTCCCCTGCGACGGGGTTTGACGAGAGCGATGGTAACCGGTAATATAGTCTGTGTCAGGGGGCCAGAGATCTGAGAGTGGTAGTATACCCATGAAGGCCTCACCCGTCTGCTTCGGAGGCGCCCCTCTTTGTGGGGGGGAAGACTCAGAGACCCAGACGGTTGTTGTAAGCCCTTTAACCCTGTATTAAGAGCATTCCTCAGGGTTTGGCCCCCTTCCTCTTCTTAAGGCTTTTCTTTTTTACTCCAGTTTGTCTGCAGTCTTTGAGTGGTGTTTGCATTCAATTATCTTACCCGGGTACTCTAAACATTCAGGGTGGAGGAAAATGGCAGGCGGAAAACTAACTGTTAAAACTCTGGCGGCTATGAGAAAACGCGGCGAGAAGATCGTTGCTCTTACAGCTTATGACTACCACACTGCCCGGATGGAACAGCAGGCTGGAGTCCATGTTATTCTGGTGGGTGATTCCTTTCAGATGGCGGTTCTGGGTGAGGATACCACTCTGGGGGCTTCTGTGGATGTTCTTATCGCCCACTGTCGGGCTGTAAAAAAAGGAGCACCTGACGCTCTTGTTGTAGGTGATATGCCTTTTGGAAGCTATCAGCCTTCCGACGAGACAGCAGTTGCCAGCGCAGTGAGATTTATAGCTGAGGCGGGGGTTGATGCTGTAAAGCTGGAAGGCGGCAACAATGCTGCTGTAAGCCGGGTAAGGGCTATCGTAAGTGCCGGCATTCCAGTGATGGGGCACATAGGTCTTCTTCCACAGTCCATAAGAAGTGAAGGAAGCTACCGGGTAGTACGGTCCGATTCCGAAGAAATGCTTCTCCGACAGACAAAAGACCTTGAAGATGCCGGAGCTTTTTCCCTTGTCCTTGAAATGATAGAGGAAGAAGTTGCTGACGCAATATCCAGGGCTTCATCGATCCCGACGATCGGTATCGGCGCAGGCAGGTACACACACGGTCAGATTCTGGTTGTCAACGACATGCTGGGTATCAACCGTGCTTTTAATCCAAAATTTTTAAGGAAGTATGCAGACCTCAACTCTGTAATGGAGGAGGCAATCGGAAGTTATGTAAGTGATGTAGCCGGTGGAACTTTTCCCGGTGAAGAGAATGTTTTCAAGGGAAGGGGAAAAGCCCGGTGAAAATTCTTGTAGTTGGCAGTGGAGGCCGAGAGCACGCGCTTGCGTGGGCTCTGCACAGAAACGGTGCAAACCAGGTTCTTGTTTCTCCCGGAAACCCGGGGACAGCAGAGTTCGCGACTAATCTGACCGGGGATCCGGTCGAGATTGCAGAGAAAGAATCTGTTGATCTGGTGGTTGTGGGGCCGGAAGTTCCTCTGGTCGAGGGTATTGCGGATGTGCTTGAAGACAAGGGAATCCCGTGTTTTGGGCCGTCTGCACAGTGTGCCCGTCTTGAGGGCAGCAAGTGGTTCGCCAAGGAAATAATGGC
>JAGGYZ010000024.1 GCA_021162285.1 Candidatus Fermentibacteraceae bacterium | reverse complement strand
TGATCTTTTTTACAGCGTTGCCCTGCATTCCCGGGGGGAAGGCTGCTGCAGCAACCATTCCAGGCGGAGCCATGTAGTAGTCGGCCGCCCACTTGAGCAGCTTAAGAAGCCCTTTTGATACAAGTGGTGCAGGGTCCAGCCTCTGTATCACCTTTTTCAGCTTTTTGTTCAGCTCTTCCGGTACTGTGTGTTCAACAGACCAGACAACGCCGGCAATTTTTGAAGACCCCAGAGGAACAACAACACGGCAGCCCTGAAGTGTGCCCCCATCCATTCTTTCCGGCAGAAGGTAGGTGTAGGTTACAGGTATTGGTCTTGGAATTGCTACACGAATTGCTGTCACTGCTTTGCCTTTTTCACGGTTTCATGCCGAGGGAAAGAGCTCTGTTCCAAACAACCTCTCGCGCCTGTTTTATGCTCATGGGAAGCTTTGGCAGTGTGGGGAATTCGCCGTGATCGTACAGTGTTGTGCCGTTGCACACCAGTTTTGCAACACGGCCGGCTCTTGGAATTTCATTGAGGTAACGCTGTTTATCCTGCGCCAGTTCCAGCTCTTCCTGCTCGGTTTCCGTAAGGTCGATGTAAACTTCATCATTCCGGAAGTTGCTGAAGTTGAAGAAGTCTGCCGCGTCGGTACCGCTCATCGCTGTCCATCTGCTGCTGTCTATAGTTCCCGGTGTTGACTTTACGGAAGCAAGACCTGCTGCAAGGCGGGTTTCGCCGGACAGGTCGAGGCGGTTGTTGCAGGGGGCTCCGTCGCTGCCAAGAAGTACGGTGATGTTGTTTTTAAGCAGTTCCGGAACGTCGGCTATGCCGCTGCCAAGGTACAGGTTTGTCCAGGGACAGTGGGCTACTGCGGTTTTCGTCTGTTTGAGAACTTCCATTTCACCGGGCTGAAGGTGAACGCAGTGGGCGAGAAGGGTTCGGGGGGAAAGAAAGTTAAGACTGTTCAGGAGGTGAATGTTACCGCCGTGTTTGGCTATCCAGCTGTCTGCCATTTCTCCCGGTGCCTCGGCGGCATGGGTTGTTCTGACAGTGTTCTCATCTTTTGTTTCAAGCCACTGCCACAGTTCAGGTGAGCACGACAGAATGAACCTCGGGGCAAGACCGTACTGAACAAGACCTCCGCAGCTTTTCTGTGTTTTTTCTGATTCTTCTACAAGCCAGTTCAGAGGTTTTATTATGAACTCCGGTCCCCTGTCCATAAGGGCGTTGCAGGCCACTGCTCTGATTCTGCTTTCCTTTAGAATATCTACCGTTGTTGTGGAGTGCTTCACGCTGCCCATATCCAGAAGCCCGGTTGACCCTGTTGAGATAATTTCACGGAGAGATAGAATAACGGAAACCGCAAGGGTTTCCGGTGTGTGTGCTGCTTCCAGAGGCCAGATCCGGTCTTCCAGCCAGGGAATAAGTGTTCTGTTTTCAGCCATGCCCCTGAACAGAGTCTGGCAGAGGTGTAAGTGGCTGTGTACGGTTGGCTTAACCTGTTTCAATCTGTCTCCCTGTATTGCATTGCTTTTTTGTACTTGCAGTGGCTCTTATAATCAATACCTGTTCGAATGTCAGTTGTCTCTGCAGAAAGGAATAGCGGTGCTGTACTCACTGATTCTGATGCTTTCCATGAATTTTCCCATTGTTGAAAGCGAGCTGTCCAGCGGGCTCGATGTTATCGTAGGCGAGGACCACTCTTCACCAATTGTTACTGTGTGTATCGTAGTTAACACAGGTGGAAGTTGTGAAACCGCCGAAACAAACGGTCTGGCGCATTTCTACGAGCACATGTTCTTCAAGGGCAACGCTGCTCTGCCTGACCAGACCGCATACAACAACAGAATGAGAGAGCTTGGAATCATCCGCAACGGTACCACAGGCAACGAGGTGGTGCGCTACTTCCTTACAGTTTCTTCTGATCTGTTCGATGAGGGGCTTGAGTTTATGTACGACGCCATCACAGGCCCTTTGTTTGATCAGCAGGAGATGGTAAACGAGCGGTCTGTGATAATGAACGAGTACCAGAGAAACACCAGCGGCCCGTACTGGAACTTGTGGAGGATGCGTGAACAGGTTCTTTCCATTGAACCATGGCGAAGCAGCTCCATTGGTGATCCTGATGTAATTCAGTCTGCCAGCCCTGAGGTTATGCACATGTTCCAGCACAAATACTACACACCTGATAACGCGGCACTGATCATTACCGGTGACGTGGACATGGAAACTGTAATGCCGGTGGTTGAGGAGATGTTCGGGAACTGGGAGTACGGCGGCAACAGCGACTACTTCGATCTGGGGCTGAATATTTCAATTCCAAAAGACACAACAGTTTATGCAGGAGGCCCTGAAGGTATGGGCTCGGTGAGTATTGTGTTTGTCGGTCCATCCATGGCTGGCCAGCAGAACTGGACCTATGCTGCAGACGCATGGGGGCAGTTCACAAGCAGGATGAGTGGTGAATACTTCAACGATCTCGTTACCAACGGACCATTTCTAAATGTGTACGCAAGCTACTATTCCCAGAGGTTTGAACCCACCATCACATTCGGTGGAACAATTGATCCGGAGCTTGCTGACGAGGGTCTTGAAATGATGCGGCAGGAGATTCAGAGCATGTTCCGTGAGGGTTACTTCACCGAAGAAGGAATTGCACAGGCAGTGGAACAGCTGAGAAGGGAACGGCTTTTCAACGAAGAATCAAGCAGAGATATGGCAACGGGAACGCTGCCGTTCTGGTGGGTTGAGGGCGGTGGTCTTGACTACTACAACAGCTACCCCGACAGCCTTGCCGCCGTGACTGTTGACGATGTGGAAGCCTTTTTGAACAGATGGGTAAAAGACAGGCCTTCGGCTGTGTTTGTTCTTACTCCGGAAGGAGAGTGGGTGGAATGATCTCCATTATTTTAGCACTGAGCATTCTGGCCGCTGTGCCGGAGAATGTTACCGAATTCGATCTCAGCAACGGCATTCATGTTATCTCCAGGACCGTTACAGGCGGAGAAGTTGAAGGTGTTAGTTTTTTCCTTGTAGGCGGCTCCCGTGTGCTTGATGAATCAAATCAGGGAATTGAGGCCTTTGCTCTGGAAGCGGCTATGACAGGCAGCGACACCTATCCCGATGAAAGATGGCGGGAGATCATGGACTACACCCGTGCCAGCTGGAATGCTTCGTACAACTACGGCTACTCCAGATACCATCTGAAGTGTCTTTCCGAAGACCTTCCTGTATTGCTGGACGGGTTTGCCGACTGCCTGCTGGAGCCCCAGCTTGATTCTGAAGTTGTAGAGAGGGTCCGTAATTCACAGCTTGTTTCCCTTCAGGCAGAGCTTGAAGACCCGGACAACCGGATCTGGTTTGTTGCCAACAGGGGATTTATGGGTGCCGGTCATCCCTTCATGCTTCGCCCTGATGGAATTCCATCCACAATAGAATCGTTTACCGGTGAAGACGCGCGGCAGTGGCTTTCAGACAGGGTAAAGAGCGGAAACATCGTTATAACACACGCCGGGCCTACACCTCCAGGGGAGCTTGCCGCAATACTGGAAACCACCTTTGGCAGAATTCCTGAAGGCGGAGATGTTCTCCCACCGGTACCGGAGTTCTTCATTGATGGAGATACCCTGGTGTGTGAGAATGATGAAACCCTGTCTGCTTACTGTGTGGTTAAGTTCAAGGCTCCTCCTGCGGGAGACGAAGATCTTCCTGCATACACAACCGCCATGGGTGTTGTTGATGAGCTGCTGTGGCAGGTGCTCCGCACGGACAATGCGCTTACATACGCTGTAAGCGGAGGAAGCACAAACAGCTACAGGCAGAACTGGGGGTTCATGTACATCAGTACAACACAGCCGGTGAAGTCGGCGGAACTCATGGCTGGTGTATTCAGAGATGTTGCAGACGGTAACGTGGACCAGTCGCTTGTAACAGGTGTTGCCAACAACAGCCGGACAGTTCAGGGCATAAGTGCTCAGTCAATGGATTCCCAGTGCTGGATGCTGGGCAACGGGTATATATCTGCTGGAGACTGGCGTACTTCCTATATGCTGCAGGATTCCTTTGAAGACCTCACCGTTGACGAAATCAGCAGGGCTCTGTCGGACTGGGCACAGGATGCCGGCTGGGGTATCATTGCAGACAGTAGCATTGTCGATTTTTCTGAATTTGAGCCATGGGCACTGGAGGGAGAGTAAGATGAGGTCATTTATTACGCAGGTGTCAGGCCTGTTCCTGCTGGTTGCTTTTGCCGGTTGCGGTACAGCTGACACACAGCATCTGCAGCAGGAGACCGATATTGTAAGTATCACTGGAATAGTGGAAGTTCTTGCTGCTGGTACAAGGTCTGAAAGCGTTATTATCACAGATGAGGCGTCCGGAGAGGTCTTTGCTCTGGTGGGAGAGAAGGCATACGACATGGTGCCCGAGTACGGTCAGCTTACTGCGGTAAGAGGCCGGCTTACTGAAGAGGGGTACTGTGTCCGCATGGATCTTCAGAAAGTTTACGTGATAGACTATTCCATCATCAGTGTTGAAGATATGGACGACTACTGACAGGCAGTTGTCAGTTTGAAGAAAATCCAGTGACTGGAGGTTGAGATGGCTGCTGAGGATGTGCGCTGGAGGCAGAGATTCGGAAACTACCTGAAAGCTTTGAATCAGATGGCCCGGTTCATAGAAAAGGGGAACCTGTCCGAGCTTGAGGAGCAGGGGCTTATCAAATCGTTTGAATACACATTTGAACTTGCGTGGAAAACGCTGAAAGACTTCCTGGAATACAGCGGTCAGAGTGATATCTATGGGTCCCGTGATGTCATTCGAAAGGCATTTCAGCTGGAATTGATCCAAGATGGTGATGGATGGATGGATATGCTGAAGAGCAGGAACAAAACCTCTCATACCTACAACGAAAAAACTGCCAGAGAGATTTGTACTGCTGTGACTTCTCAATACTATCAGTTGTTTTGTCGGCTGGAAAAAAAATTGAGCAGTCTCTGACATGAGTCAGTATGGTCTGTCTGATGATGTAATTGCTGAAATAGTGAAGGTGTTTCGCAACTTTCCCGTTGTTGAAGAGGTTGTGCTGTATGGTTCAAGAGCTATGGGTAACTTCAGAAATGGTTCAGACATTGACATTACACTCAAGGGAACCGGGCTGGACTTGCATATGCTTAATCGCATTTCTCTCGGTCTGGACCATCTGATGCTGCCGTATACTTTTGATATTTCTATTTATGATCATATCGACAATGAAGAATTGAGAAGTCACATAAAGAGAAGAGGCGTGGTTTTTTATTCAGCCGGGGATTAACCGTCCTTCCGGTTCGGTCTTACACCAGTAATCAACTCACTGAGCCATGGCTACTGGATGAGATCACCGGCGCTGGTGGTGTCGTCTGTGAACGCCAGGTATTCCACCCGGTTTCGACCGGAGGATTTTGCGCGGTACAGAGCGTTATCAGCACGCTGGATGGTGTCTGTCAACGGTTCTCCTCTGTGGTACTCGGAAATTCCGACAGAGAGGGTTACGCAGATCGGCGTGGCACCATGCCAGGTTTCCAGTTTTTCAACTGAAGTCCGAATTTTCTCACCAAGGGCGTTAGCTCCATCCACACCGGTATCGGGAAGCAAAATGATGACTTCCTCTCCGCCCCAGCGTGCCAGTATGTCCTGCTCTCGAACTCCACGCAGCAGTATCGATGCTATCTCCTGCAGCACGCGGTCACCCATGGCGTGGCCAAATTCATCGTTAACTCGTTTGAAATGATCCAGATCGATCATGATGATCGAGAAGGATCTGGCGGAACGTTCAGCCATGGAGACAACCAGCCGGCTCAGTTCAAGGAAACCGCGGCGGTTGAGTAACCCGGTTAGAGGATCTGTGCGTGCAGCGGATTCTTCTCTTGCCAGATGACAGTTAACAGCATGGGTGGCCAGAAGGAAAAAAACAATGAAACCCAGCACCGGGAATAAATGCGGGACATTGACCAGAACCAGTTTCTGCGCGATGTCAGAAACGAGACAGATCAGCAGTACCGCCAATCCCCACAATACCACTCTGGCATCGGCGTCTCCCTTGCGGGCAGACTTAACAGCCTTGAACAGTGTTGCAAGAAGCAATACTGCCACGATGATCAGGACGGCGCTCTTGGATATCCTCAGCACCGCAAGCGGCAGCAACAAAAATTCCAGGCCTCTTATCAGTCTGGGCGGAGTGCTTCCCGCCAGGTTGAATACCAGTTCCAGGAGGCTCACTACGACTCCCGCCACACCTATGTAATTGAGCATGACAACAATGGGATATCCACCAGCATCAGTCGTTTTCAGGAAGACAGCTGTGAAATTGACTATCAGCGCAGAGAAAGCTACCGCAGCCAGCCACAGGTGGACAAGCCGTTCCGGCCTGTGTCGCCAGAGATCCAGACGAGCACCCAGAAAAATGAGAAAGACTCCTGCGCCAACGCCATCTATGTACACTTTCCACATGGAGTTGAGCATGTATTGCCTCTGTCCCTTCTTGCTTTCTGGTTTTCTACGAACTCATACGAGGAACCCTGAAACTTTACAAGACCACAAATCTTCAGATGGAGCAGTACGCGTACCCTCCTGTGCAAAACTCCAGCTGGAAGTGACTAATCAACAGGATAGCAGGTTTTACGTAACCCCATTACCCGCTCACCAAATAGATTCTCAGTTAAAAACTAACCATACTGCGCGAGACAAGCCTGGTCAAACATCCACAGAGGTTCCGGGGAGGTATGGTTTATCCGGAGATCGTTGTCTTTCCACTTTCAAATTAACACTCTTCGGAAGTCTGCTCTATATTCAGTGTTCAAAATTCATTCCGGGGGTGGTGTTTGGCTGGAGCAAAAGGCAGAGGTCCAAAGCTTGACCGGTCGAGTTTAAAGAATCTTTATTCTCGGATATTCAGGCACAAAAAAGCCCTGCTCGGCGGTGTTGTCGCACTGATAGGTGTGGATGGTCTTCAGCTGCTGGTGCCTCAGATATTCAGAAAGCTCATCGATTCGCTGGCTCAGGGAACTGCTGATTCTGCTCTGGTGTGGCGGATGGGTTTTTCCATTGTAGCCATAGCTCTGGGAATGGCATTTTTCAGATTCTTCTGGAGAATTTTCATAGTGGGGGCCAGCCGCAGACTTGAGAGGGACCTGAGGGCCGAATTTTACAGCCATCTTCAGAAACTTCCCGCCCAGTACTATGACAAAACAAAGGTGGGCGACCTGATGGCCCACGCTACCAACGATATAAATGCCGTGAGGATGGCTGCAGGTATGGCAACCATAGCCTCCTTTGATGCTCTTTTCATGAGTGTGGCCAGTGTTATTATGCTTCTTCTTATAGACTGGCGTCTTACTCTGATCACCATGATTCCCCTGCCCTTTATAACGCTTCTTGTTACCAGATTTGGCAGAATGCTGCACGACAGGTTTGAATCTGTTCAGAAGGCATTCAGCGGGCTTACCGAGAAAACACAGGAATCGTTCTCGGGTATCAGAGTTATAAAGGCTTACGGCGATGAGCAGTCCGAGAGAAAACTTCTTTCCGAGAAAGCCGGAAAGTGCGTTCATGAGAATATCAGGCTTACCCGTATATGGGGGTTTATGCAGCCTCTCGTAATGGGTCTTGCCATGATGAGCAGCTCTATTCTGCTTATGGTCGGCGGGCGGGCTGTTATTGGAGGATCCATTTCTCTGGGGCAGTTTGTAGCCTTTTCAAGCTACCTCGCCATGCTCACATGGCCCATGATGGCCATAGGCTGGGTGGTTAACCTTCTTCAGCGCGGTGCTGCTAGCATGGGCAGGCTCGAGAAGATAATGAACATAAAACCGGCCATTGCAGACGGTCCTGTTTCAGATCAGCCAGAACCTGCTATTGAGGTAAAAGGGCTTTCGTACACATATCCCGGAACCGATGCGGAAGTACTCAGTGATATTTCATTCACAATTCCCGCTTCGTCAACTGTTGGAATAGTAGGCAGAACAGGCAGCGGGAAAACCACGCTTGTGGAACTTCTCATGCGTCTGTACGATCCCCCTGCCGGAACGGTGTTTATAGATGGCATTGACATACGGCAGCGGGAGCTGAAAGAAGTTCGAGGTCTGTTCGGTTACGTGCCCCAGGAAACCTTTCTGTTCGCCCTGTCAATTGCAGATAACATCTCGTTTGGAGTTGACAGCCTTCCGCTGGAGACGGTAAAGCACCTTGCGGAGCTTGCAGAGATACACTCTGAGATCGAAGGCTTTTCCAGGGGGTATGAAACCATGGTGGGCGAGAGGGGCATCACACTGTCCGGCGGTCAGAAACAGAGAATAGCCATAGCCAGATCGCTTGCGGTGTCACCGTCTATACTTGTGCTTGATGACTCGCTGAGTGCCATCGACACGGAAACAGAGTCTGCAATACTTGAGAAACTCAAAGCAGAGATCTCCGGTCTCACAAACATTCTTATCGCACACAGAATAAGCACAGTTCAGCACGCCGACCTTATCCTTGTGCTGGACCATGGAAAACTTGTTGAGAAGGGAACGCACGCAGAGCTTCTGAAAAAAAACGGTTACTACTCGGAGCTTTACAGAATGCAGCAGCTTGAGGAAGAAGTTGAAAAAAGAACTGAAGGAGGTGATCGCTGATGCCTCCCCACGGAAACAGTTCATTCGCCGATGATACCATTGAAGGAAAGGGATATGACTCAAAGCTGGTGAAGCGGCTGCTTCACTATGTAAAGCCTCACCGCAAACTGATATTTCTCGCAATGTTCTTCATGCTTATTTCCTCCGGAGTGGAGCTGCTTCTTCCATACATAACAAAGCAGGGAATAGATAAATACCTGGCCAGGCTGTACCAGGTGTACACCGACACTCCTGTCGCCTGTGACAGTCTTTCCAATCTGGAGCCTGCAGAGGGTGATTTTGTTTTTCTTTCAGCGGATTCACTTCTTATCAGGAAAGCTTCAATGGATGGTATGGACCCTGCTGTTACCTACCTTATCTCATCAGGGGGGCATCTTGCGCAGGAGACTTACTACCTGTTCCCCGCAGACAGATACGGAGGTGAAACAGGCCGTATTCAGGGAGATTACTGGCTTGTTCCTGAAAGGGATCTGGGCAAAGTACCGCCAGACAAACTTATGAGCATACGCGGTAAGGATGTTGCGGGAATTACCAGGCTTGCTCTCGTTTTCATGGGTCTTCTTCTGGTAAGTATTTTTGCAGGGTACGGCCATGTAATGACTCTTGTAGTAGCCGGGCAGCGTTCAATGTACGATGTGCGAACGGAGCTTTTTAACCATATTCAGACCCTGAGCCTTAACTTTTTCAGCAGAAACCCTGTAGGCAGGCTGGTAACCAGGGTATCCAACGATGTGGAAGCGCTGAATGAGATGTTCAGCGCAGTTCTTGTTAACCTTGTTAAAGACTTCCTTCTGATTGCCGGAACGATAACTATTTTGTTGATAATGGACTGGAAGCTGGCCCTTATCTCTCTTTCCGTTCTTCCAGTGTTTACCTTTGTTTCCATTCTGTTCAGAAGAAAAACAAGGACTATATACCGCAAGGTCAGAAAACATCTTGCAGAACTGAACTCAACCATTGCCGAAGACATCTCAGGCGTGAAAGTAATACAGATATTCAGGCAGGAGAAGGCCAGAAAACAACAGTATCTTGAGGTGAACAACAACTACTACAAGATCAGCATGAAACAGCTTTACGTGTTTGGTGTTTTCCGCCCGCTGATCGAGGTAATCGCCCAGGTTGGTACTGCAATTGTTCTGGTGTACGGCGGTCTCAGTGCTATTTCGGGTGCGCTTACAATAGGTGCCCTTGTGGCATTTATCAGCTACGTGAGGCAGATGTTCAGACCGATCTCCGACATGAGTGAGAAGTACAACATCATGCAGAGTGCCATGGCCTCAAGCGAAAGAATATTCAACATTCTCGACACCAAGCCTGAAGTAACTCAGTCTCCCGATGCTCTTCCGCCACTGAAGTTGAAAGGCGAAGTTGCTTTCGAGGAAGTTAATTTCAGGTACGAAGAGGATACTCCTGTTCTGAAAGACATCAGTTTCGCTGTTGCTCCGGGAAGAAGCATTGCCCTTGTGGGTCCAACAGGTGCCGGGAAATCTTCTATTATCAGCCTTCTTACGAGGTTCTGGGATGTTGATACCGGAAGAATACTGCTGGACGGTACAGACATCAGAGATCATTCAGTTGACACTCTGAAGAACAATACCTCCATTGTGCTTCAGGATGCCTTTATCTTCAGCAGATCTGTGGCGGACAACATAAGACTGAGCAGCAGCCTTTCCATGGAAGAGGTGCGCAGGGCAGCCGACATGGTACAGGCAACCGAGTTCATAGACAATCTCCCCCACGGCTTTGACACGGTAATGGCTGAAAGGGGTGCCACCCTTTCCACGGGTCAGAAACAGCTGATATGTTTTGCCAGAGCTCTGGCTCACGACCCGAGAATACTGATTCTTGACGAGGCTACAAGCAACGTTGACCCCACAACAGAGCAGCTTATCCAGAGGGCTATCGATACGCTGATGAAGGGCAGAACCAGCATTATCGTTGCACACAGGCTTTCAACCATACAGAAGTGTGATGAGATAATGGTGATAGATGCCGGCAGAATTCTTGAGCGGGGAACCCATCAGGAACTTCTTGCGAAGCGGGGGATCTACTACAACCTGTATCTGCTTCAGTGGGGAAACAGCAGACGGTAAGTGTCCTTTCAGGAGCAATAGGACAATGGATTTTCCACAACTCCATGACGACAGCTGCTGCCATAGACAGGCTTGCACACCACAGTGTTATTCTCGAATTGAACTTACCAGGCTTTAGACTGGAAGAATCAAAAAAGGACAGGAACGGCACTCAAAACCCGTAAATTAAACTGTGCCCTGCCGACCATCCGTTCGGGCTGCGCCCTCCGCTCCCGGGGGGCAGCAAAGCATGAAGAAAACAAAGAAAAAAACCGGGATTTCTAATTGTCGCTGGCGGACGCATTTCTCGATGAGGCGATACGGCGGACAATCTACTCAGAAGGTGGTCATCCATTTTACAATTTAGCTAACAATAGCACTGCTGTCACGCAAGGACAAGCTGTTTTACCGGCAAAGTCATTTCTGATTTCATACATATGTGAAGAGCGAATAGTGTGTAAATTCCTTTTTCACCTGCTCTCCACATTGCAACTGCTCATTTCCCCACCGATTCAAACTGGAACCGGTTGGAACACTGGGAGCGTGACCGATATTGAAGCATCGGCATAAAGGTTCCACAATCGGCTATAATCCTCGTAGATTATTGTCAAATAGCGGTGCTATTCTCCTCAAATCTCTAAGAATTCTAACTTGACCTTGAAGCCTTTCTACTCAACGCCCATTGTCAGTAACGCTCCTAACCAATTTACTTAAAATACAGAGTCAGATCTCTATTCCTTTCCCTGTTCTCTATTGGCATTGATCTCGTATTTTTGCAGATATTATCCCATTGTAACATATTTAGCTTACTCATTTTCCTC
>JAGGYZ010000278.1 GCA_021162285.1 Candidatus Fermentibacteraceae bacterium | reverse complement strand
ATACCGGAATTCCACAGGTATTCTCCGGATTTCAGGTACATGGAAGCAGTTTGTTCGTCCGGTTTCTCACGGAAGCTTTTCACCAGTCGACCCGGTTTGATCTCCTCTCCTGTCTGCAGGTAGCCGTAGCCTGTCGCTGCATGGTCGGGAGTTATACCGATAGTGCACAGATAACCCTTTTCAGCAAGCGTTACCGCATTACGAACAGTTTCCTCAAATCCATCAACCGGTTGTATCCGGTGATCGCTTGCGGCAACTACCATTATGCTTTCACCGTGTCCCCGCCGTCTAAGGGTTTCCGCAGCCCATCCTATACATGCAGCGGTGTTTCTACCAACGGGCTCCTGAAGAAGATTGCTTTCGGGAAGCAGCGGAAGCTGTTGTTTTACAAGTTTCCGGTGCGAAGCACCGGTAACCACCAGAACCCTGTCAGAACCTGTAATATCTGCAAATCTGCCGGCTGTCTTCTGAAGCATGGTACCACCGCCCAGCAGGTCCATAAACTGTTTTGGTCTGGCATTCGTCGAAGCAGGCCAGAACCTGGTTCCGCGACCTCCAGCCATTATTACCGCAAAGATTCCCGTGTTACTCATCTTTCATCCCCAATATCCATGAGTGGTGTGGTGTTGAAACAGTTCCGCCTTCCCCATCGGCAAAAAGGCACCGGTTTTCCCCTGGTATATACACCAGCTCCAGTGGCTTCAGATTCAGAACACCCGGTACTGATCTTCTCATATAGTATTTGCCTGCATTCAGATAATCACCGGATACCACTGAAGCCCTGCCCATGTTTTCCCAGTTAACCGCTTCCAGCCCCTTTTTTATGTGAAGCTCTCTCAGGTTACCGTTAATGTCTTTTCTCGCGTAGTCCCACAGACGGTAGGTAACGTCACAGTTCAGCTGAACTTCAAGCACAGTGAGCCCTGCTCCCAGAGCATGAACGGTACCTGCAGGCAGGTGAACGACAAACCCGGGTTCAGCCTGGATCACCTGCAGAATATTTTCCACTGATCCATCGCGAACAGCATTTCTGAACTGCACAGGCGTGGTACCGTCTACAGTTCCGTGGAGTATCTTTCCCCTGCCGCTTAGAACCACCCATGATTCGTCTTTAACAGGTTCGGTTCCGTCACAGCCGGGGTGAACCTGTACCGACAGGTTTCTCGCAGCATGCAGGGTTTTAACCACAAGTGGAACTGAGTTCCCAGGGAAAAATTCACCAGCTTTTCTGGTTGTACCGTTTTCACCAGCCAGAACCGTTTCACCGGAAAACCACCAGATCTCACCGGTTGGTTCAGCCCCCTGCTTTTCCGGAGGAAGAGAACCCCATATTCTGCTGATCCTCTCGGGTATGCACCTGTATATCATTACCTGCCTGCCAGTTCCATTAGGGTATCTACAATAGGCCCTCCGGTAGTGTCTCTTTCCGGATGCCACTGCACACCCAGAGCCAGTCCGTCTGTGCTCTCAATAGCTTCAATCAACCCGTCCTCACTCCTGGCAGTAACTGTGTACCCCGGTGGAGTTTCTTCAAGAGCCTGGTGGTGAGAAGTGGCAACAGAAACCTTTTCGCCAAACAGAGAATACAGCCGGCTGACTGGTTCAAGAATAACTGTGTGTTTTGCTGGATTGCCCGCAGACCCATCATGAAACACTTCACCCGGTGGAATATCCTGAATCAGAGCAACTCCCTCTGCAATACCCATAAGCTGCATCCCAAGACAGATACCAAGAACAGGCATATCCAGTTCCCTTGCAGCACGGTAAAGCTTCAAATCCCAGGTTGACCTGTAGGGTTTTGGATTCCTGCTTCCCTGATCTGTTCTGCCGAACAGGTATGGCGAAGGATCTCCGCCACCTGTAAGCACAAGAGCATCAAAATCCGCAAGTATTTCCATAGGGGTAACACTGTTCACCGGCAGAACTGCAAGCGGGAGAAGACCAGCGCGGTCAAGCAGTGCGGCGTAACTGTGGTTCAGGCCGTACTGGAATGGACCATATTCCCCGCTTATACCAGGTTCGTTGTCGTACCAGACCTGAGTTACTGCCACTTTCAGCAATTTTCACCTATCCGGTTTGTGTCATTCGTCTCACTGCCGCAGCAGCCCTGTCTGCCAGTTCAGCGGGAATCTCAATTCCATTACCACGGGACTCAAGAGCTTTGAGAACCAGCTCAGGAGTGGTGTAGCCCATGTCGGGACAGACAATATTCCCGGCAGCTTTGAATTCTTTGTCGGGAAACAAAGTTTTCAGACGGTAGATCATGCCCTCCTCTGTACCTATAATGAACCTGTCTGCAGTGGAGTTTTTCACATACTTTATCATACCACCTGTTCCAAGAACCTGATCTGCTTCCCACAGAAATACTGAAGGAGATTCCGGATGAACCAGAACCCGGGCATCAGGCCATTCCGCCTTTTTCTCCCTTAGATCCCGGATATCAGCACCGCTGTGTGCATGGCAGCCTCCAGGCCAGATATGAAGTTTCTTGTTCGTGTTCTCCGCTACCCAGGTTCCCAGATTTCTGTCCGGTCCGAAAATAACTTCATCTGAAGGAGCGGCTTCAACAACTTCAATTGAATTTGCACTTGTACAGCATGACCAGGCCTCGGACTTAAGATCGATTGTGGAATTCACATAGATAACTGCCTCTGCACCGGGAAAACGGTTCTTCATCTGTCTGAGATCATCACCGCTCATACAGGCGGCCAGTGAACAATCTGCATCAGGTGCAGCAAGCACCACGGTGCTGTCAGGAGAGAGCAGTTTGGCAGTTTCCGCCATAAACTTAACACCGCAGAACACCACAAGCTCCGCGGACTCAGATGCCGCGATACGGGAGAGTTCAAGGGAATCTCCCACAAAATCAGCTATGTCCTGGATATTGCCCGGCTGGTAGCTGTGTGCAAGAATGACAGCACCACGCTCACTCTTCAGCCTGTCTATCTCCTGCTTAATTCTGTTAGGCATAAGTATCTCCTTCGTATCTGTCTATGATACCGCCACCGATGACGGAATCTGAAAGGAACATAACCCCTACCTGACCTGGAGCTACAGCCTTCTGCGGACGATGAAATTTCACCACAGCCTGTTTGCCGTCTCCCTTCACGAAAACATCTGCAGGCACAGCCGTCTTCCTGTAGCGCGTCTGAACCTTGCATGTAAACTTTTCTTCAACCGGTTTGTTCAGCCAGTTGATACTATTCAGAATACAGTATTCACTGTAAAGGTACTGTTCCTCACCTATTACCAGCCTGTTACGAACGACGTCCAGCTGTACCACATACTTCCTGCCGTTGTGGGCACCAAAGCCCTTTCTCTGACCGGGAGTGTAACTGTCCAGCCCGTTGTGTCTGCCCACTACGCTTCCATCGGTGTCTACCACATCTCCGGGAACACCGGAACCTGCTCTCCTGAAACACAGATCCTGGCTTTCCCGCTCGACAAAAGAAAGCCCGCTTTCAAGAACCTCTACCCTGACATCTCTCTTAAAACTTTCTCCAAGGGGGAAAAAGCAGCGGTCAAGTATGTCACTGGATACGAGGGAGAGAAAGTAAGACTGATCTTTGGTGGAATCCCTTCCTCTCTCCAGCGTACTCACTGAATTCCCGGCGTAATGCCCTGTAACAAGGCATTCTCCATGGGCGAGCATTGAGAATGGAACTGCCAGTTTGACTCTGGCATTGCACAGGGCACACGGATTGGGAGTTCTGCCCGACCTGTAGGCATCAAGGGTAAACTGTTTTATCTGCGTGTTGAAAAGCGCCTTGGCGTCGGCAACTGAAAACTCTATTCCAAGCTGCCGGCACGACTCGTACGCCTGCTCCGGTGGAGCTCTGTGACCGGTCTGCACATAAACTGCTCTTACTGAGCCAAACAGCGTGCTGCACTGCAACAGGGCTGCAGTGGAATCCACGCCACCGGAAAGACACACCAGAGCCGAACTACAGGAGTCAGGCCCCAAATTTTGCCAGTCTTCCT
>JAGGYZ010000061.1 GCA_021162285.1 Candidatus Fermentibacteraceae bacterium | reverse complement strand
CGGTCAAAACTGTAGTGTTTTTTGTAAATTTCAGTATCTCTCAGAAAGATGCAACCCATTACAGAACCACCGGTGCAGTTGCTGTTTACCTTTACAGCAAGTGCGGCGAAGCATTTTGCTGCAGCCAGCTTTTCCCTGGAAAGAACCGCGGAAGGATAGGAGCACACCAGGAACCGCGACCCGTCTGCCAGCATAACACTGTATTCTGAACTCTTTGAAGAGTCGCCATTTCGCTTTTTTCCAGGAGTTTCGGGGTTTCTCCAGGATGGAATTCCCTGTGTTTTCAGCCACCATCGAGCCACCGATTCACCGCAGAGACTATCCAGCACCTCCCGGCTGCCGCCGGACTCTTTCCTGAGTTTCAGCAACAGTCTGTTTTTCAGTACAATCTGCCCCATGCGGTGTCCTCCCGTTCGGGTACTGCAGGAATATCAGTACAGTCCCGGCGTTCGGTCAATGTGATTTGCATTTCTGCCGATTGTTGGCTAAATTAGCATTCACTTATAAGCGGGAGTTTATGTTTATAGTGTTTCAAAATTATTCCTGAAAAGGTGCAGTAATGAATAAGAAAACGCCACTTTACGAGAAACATGTTTCACTTGAAGCAACAATTCAACCCTTCGCCGGATACCTGATGCCCATCAAATATGGTGCCATAAAGAAGGAACACATGGCAGTGAGAGAAAGCGTTGGTGCTTTTGACCTGACCCATATGGGAGAATTTCGCGTAACAGGTACTGATGCCACTGCGTTTCTGGACAAACTTCTGACCAACGATGCAAGTGTTAAAAACGGGAAGGCTTACTACTCCACAATGTGTTATCCTGATGGTGGTATTGTGGATGATCTGATCGTGTACCGAATCGGTGACCAGGAGTACCTGATGGTTGTGAACGCAGCCAATCTCGACAAGGACTGGGCGTGGGTAGAGAGTCATCTTCAGGGCTTTGACATCAAGGTAGTGAACGAGAGTGATGATACGGCTCTTGTTGCCATCCAGGGTCCCAGAGCTCTGGAAGTCTGTGTAAAACTTACCGATTCAGATCTGGACAGTATTGGTTACTACGAGCACACAACCGGTAAGTTCGCCGGTGTGGATGCGCTGATTGCCAGAACCGGTTACACAGGGGAAGATGGATTTGAGATCTACATGAAGTACCCCGATGCTGTAACTGTGTGGGACTCTGTTATGGAAGCAGGAAAAGAATTCGGAATTATTCCAATAGGTCTTGGTGCCCGGGACACACTTCGTCTTGAGGTGGGATATCCTCTTTACGGCAACGATATTGATCACAGTACCACCCCTATTGAAGCAAAACTCGGCTGGGTTGTGAAGTTGAAAACAGACAAGCCGTTTATTGCCAGGGAAGTTCTCGAACAGCAGAAAGCAGAGAAACCGGGACGGTATCTGGTGGGTATGGAAGTTACAGGAAGAGGAATTCCCCGGCATGGAACACCTCTGTACAGCGGTGACAGGAAGGTGGGAATTGTAACCAGCGGTACGATCGCGCCTGCACTTGGGAAGGCCGTTTGTCTTGGATACGTAGAGCGTGGCTTTCAGAAAAGAGGAAGCGAGCTTGAGGCTGAAGTAAGAGGAAAACGTATCTCTGTGAAGGTTGTAAAATTGCCTTTCTACACACAAGGCAGTCGAAAATAAATCCCCATTGGATTAATGAATTAACACAAAAAGGAGAGACATCATGAGTAGTATTCCTGAGAATGTACGCTACACAGAGACCCACGAGTGGGTACGCAAAGATGGAGACAGGTATCTGGTCGGGCTTACAGATCACGCTCAGCACGAAATGGGCGAGATTGTCATGGCCGAACTTCCTGAAGTTGGCGCCGAGGCAACGAAGGGTGATGCCATGGGCGGTCTGGAAGCAGTGAAAACCGCAGAGGATTTTTTCTCTCCGCTGGATGGAGAGGTAGTTGCTGTGAACGAGGAACTGGAAGCGAACCCTTCACTTATCAACGAGGAACCTTTTAAAGGTGGATGGTTGTTTGCTGTCAAGGCATCTGATGACTCCCAGTATGATGGTCTTCTTACCGCGGAAGAGTACAAGATTCACATAGGAGAGTAAATTCATGAGCACATACATTCCCAACGGGAAGGCTCAACGGAAACAGATGCTCGATGTTATCGGCGTGGAGAGGTTTGAGGATCTCCTCAGTCCTATCCCGGAGAGTGTCCGTTTTAAGGGTGAGCTTGACCTTCCTGCACCTGTCAGCGAGCTTGAACTGGTAAAAGAGTTCAAGGAATTTGCAGCTGTAAACAGTTCGGCTGATTTGATCTGTTTCAGAGGAGCAGGAGCCTACGACCACTTCATTCCTTCTGCTATAGACAATATTCTAACCAGAAGCGAGTTTTTTACAGCATATACACCGTATCAGGCAGAGGTGAGTCAGGGTACACTTCAGGCTATCTTCGAGTACCAGACCATGATTGCAAGACTTACCGGATGTGATGCTGCCAATGCCTGTATGTACGATGGAGCATCTGCCACAGCAGAGGCTGCTCTCATGGCAATAAGAGCTACGAAGAAAAAGAGAGTTCTTGTGTCCGGTTCTCTGAATCCCAGAACAATTGATGTGATGCATACCTACATAGACAACGGTGATTTTGAAATCAACGAAGTTCCATTCGGTGCAGACGGTCTAATCGATCTTGAAGCAGCCAGACAGCTTGCTGAAGGTGGAGTTGCCGCTCTTGTTCTTCAGTACCCGAATTTCTTTGGCTCCATTGAGGATATTCAAGCTGCAGCCAACTTTGTGCATGAATTCAAAGGCCTTCTTGTTGTTACTGCCGATCCCATAGCTCTGGGAGTTATTGAGGCTCCTGGAAAGCTCGGTGCCGATATCGTAGTTGGCGAAGGGCAGCCAATGGGTATAGCCATGAGTTACGGAGGCCCGTATGTGGGCTTCATGGCCACCAGCACAAAACTTCTCAGGAAGATGCCTGGAAGGATTGTGGGAAGAACTGAGGACAGAGCCGGTAATACCGGTTATGTGCTTACGCTTCAAACCAGGGAGCAGCACATACGACGAGCAAAGGCAACCAGCAATATCTGCTCAAACCAGGCTCTTATGGCGCTTGCCAATGTGATCTACCTCACCCTTGCAGGTGAAGATGGATTTGTTGGTGTAGCCGCACAGTGCTGGCACAAATCGCATTACCTCTTTGACAAACTGCTCGGGATCGATGGTGTTACCAGAGTATTCAACGCGCCGTTCTGCAGAGAGTTTGTTGTAGATCTGCCTGTGTCTGCTGAAAGTGCCGCTCTGGCCATGGAGGAAAAGGGATATCTGGCCGGGCTTCCTATTCACGGTCTGGGAGAAGGGGCAATGATGCTCACCGTCACCGAAAAGAGAACCAGAGAAGAGATAGACGGTTTCGCAGATGCTTTAAGCGAGTTTATCAAGGGGGTAAGGTAATGGAAAAGACCATATTTCAGTACAGTTCCCCCGGGCGTACTGGTGTAACGCTTCCTGTTCTTGATGTACCGGAAACTGCAGTTCCCGATGAGTTCGGAAGAAAGCACCCGGTGGGTCTTCCACAGGTTACTGAAGGACAGGCAATGCGCCATTTCGTACGTCTTTCCACAATGAACTTCAACATAGAGAAGGGTCTGTACCCTCTGGGTTCCTGTACAATGAAGTACAACCCCAGGCTGCATGAATACCTGGCAAGAATTGAGAGGCTGGCTGCTGTTCACCCTCTTTCCTCTGATTCATCGGTTCAGGGTACTCTTCAGATAATGTACGAACTGGGAGAATTTTTCTGTGAAATAACCGGGTTCGATGCAGTGACTTTGCAGCCGGCAGCCGGTGCTCAGGGTGAATTCACTGGTATCATGCTTATCAAGAAGTGGCAGATTGAGCGTGGCCAGGGGCATCGTAACGAGGTTCTTATGCCGGACTCTTCCCATGGAACCAATCCTGCGACAACCACCCTTGCCGGGCTGAAAGTGGTCAGTGTAAAATCGGATGAACACGGAAGAGTAGACGTTGAAGACCTGCGCTCCAAGGTGGGAGAAAACACCTGCGCTTTCATGCTGACCAACCCCAATACACTGGGTATTTTTGAGAGCAATATCAGAGAGATTACACAGATTGTTCACAGCGCCGGCGGCCTGAACTACATGGACGGTGCCAACATGAACGCTCTGCTGGGTATAGCCAGACCGGGTGATATGGGCTTTGATGCATGCCATCTCAACCTCCATAAAACTTTCAGCACTCCCCATGGCGGCGGTGGACCAGGTTCAGGCGCCGTGTGCTGCACCGAAACTCTGGGCTCGTTTCTTCCAGCTTCCACAGTGGGAAAAACAAAGGATGGGTATGTGCTTAACAACGGTGGAGGAAGATCAATAGGACGGTTGATGGCTTTCCACGGGAATGTAGGGGTACTCTACAAAGCCTATGCATACATCAGAACTCTTGGAGCCAGAGGGCTTCGGGAAGCGTCTGAAGTGGCTTTGATCAACGCGAACTACATGAAGGCAAGAATCAAGGAATACTATGAGGTACCCAATGATGACGGCCCGTGTATGCACGAGTTTGTGGCAAGCGGAGCTGAAATGGCGAAGAAGGGTGCGAATACCCTTGATATCGCCAAGCGTCTTCTTGACTACGGTTTTCACGCTCCCACGATCTACTTCCCTCTCATAGTCAAGGAAGCTCTTATGATAGAGCCCACAGAGACAGAGAGTCTTGAGAGTATAGATACATTCATCGACGCAATGATAGCAATTGCAGGTGAAATTAATGAGAAACCTCATCTTGTTACCGACGCTCCAGTGAATACACCGGTGTTGCGGCTTGACGAGGTCAAGGCGGTAAAAGACCTGTGTCTGGTGGAGCCTGTTGAACTCTGAGATGGAAACAAGTGATTCCACGGGGAAGGAAACCCTTGAGTGGGTTTCCTTCCCCATGAGAGAGCGTCCGAAGGCAACAGTTGCACTGGTTGCGATAATGCTGGTATCTTCTTTTGCGGCTTCTGTTATGATGGGGAATATATGGTGGGGAATAATCGGGCTCGCCCTTCTGTTCCTTTCCATGTGGAATTTTTTCCTGCCTGTAGAGTTTGTCATGGACTCAACGGGCGTTAGAAAGAAATCTCCGTTTGGTACAGAGGTAAAGAAATGGGAAGAGGTCAGAAGCATTGTTCCGGATGCCAATGGAGTTTTATTGAGCCCTTTCAAAGAACCCACAAGGCTGGCGAAGTTCAGAGGGTTGAGCGTACAGTATTCCGGAAACAGGGAGGAAGTGCTTGAATTTATTCGGGCCAGGATTAGATCCTGAAGACTATAAATCTGATACACCGGAGGAATGTGACGATCTGGCCAGGCGTATTGCGCACAAGATCGTCGAGCGGGACCTGACAGTTCCGGCAATTATTTTTCTGGAATCAATAAAGCCGGTATCGTTTCTGGGCAGTCAGATGCTGGTGTTTGCAAATCCTGTGATTTCTCTTCTGGTTCAGTCAGGAGATTACTACAGATTTGTAAGGATGATTGAAGACCGTGAGAATGTAGAGAAGCTTACAGTTGCTATAGAAGAAGAAAATGCACTGGTTTCCGAGCAGAGGCGGAAGGCAAAACTTGAAAAACGGAAGAACCGTAAAGGATTCTTCAGAGGTTTGTTCCGCAGAAACAAGAATCATTCGGGAGCCTAACAAGTGAAGGGAGATGCAGTGGCCGCTGAAAGAATGCAGACTATTTTAGCCACCGACTGCGGTAGTACCACAACCAAATCCATACTCATTGAGTACAGCGAGGAAGCTGGTCGCTATCGTCTCGCCCGCCGAGGGGAAGCTCCGACAACAGTTGAGGCTCCTGCGGAGGATGTTACCAAAGGTGTTCTTAATGCAGTTGGAGAGATTGAAGACCTTGAAGGGCGTCGCTTTTTGAAAGATGACGGAAGTGGAGTTCATGTGAGGGAAGGTTCCGGTGACGGAGTTGATCTCTACGTTTCAACATCTTCCGCTGGAGGCGGTCTTCAGATGACCGTTGCCGGTGTTGTTAAGTCAATGACAGGCGAAAGTGCCCAGAGGGCTGCTCTCGGTGCTGGTGCCATTGTTATGGACATTATTGCTTCAAATGACAAAAGGCTGCCCCACGAGAAGGTTGAGGACATCAGACGTCTCCGCCCGGACATGATTCTTCTGTCAGGCGGTATAGATGGCGGCACAATAGACCATGTTGTTGAGCTGGCTGAGATCATCCGTGCAGCAGATCCAAAGCCAAGGTTTGGTGTTGGGTTCAAGCTGCCTGTGATCTTTGCCGGAAACAAAGATGCTGCCGGCGCTGTGAAGGATGAACTGGGATCCACAGTAGAGCTTAAGATAGTGGATAATCTGCGCCCTGTTCTTGAGCGGGAAAATCTGGGTCCTGCCAGAGACCTTATTCACGAGCTGTTTATGGAGCATGTGATGGCTCAGGCCCCTGGATACGCTCATCTTATGGAGTGGACCGGCCGGTTTGAAGACGGCAAGTGGAAGAATGTACCCATTATGCCAACACCTGGTGCCGTTGGCAAACTCATCGAAAGAGTTGCAAAGATGGAAAGCATCCATGTTATGGGTGTTGATATTGGTGGTGCAACAACAGATGTTTTCAGTGTGTTTGACAGCAACGGGGAGCCGGTTTTTAACCGTACTGTGAGTGCCAACCTTGGAATGAGCTATTCTATCAGTAATGTTCTTGCCAGTGCCGGTATAGACAGTGTAATGCGCTGGGTTCCATTCCATATGGATGAAGCTGATCTACGCAACAGAATAAGAAACAAGATGATTCGCCCAACCACCATTCCACAGGAACTGGAAGAGCTGATCATTGAGCAGGCAATAGCCAGGGAAGCTCTGAGACTTGCCCTTGTTCAGCACAAGGATCTCGCAACAGGTCTTAAGGGTGTTGCACAGGAGAGAACAATAGGTGATGCTTTCGAGCAGAGCCAGACAGGTGCAACTCTTGTAAACATGATGGACCTGGATATTCTCATAGGTTCAGGCGGTGTGCTGAGCCACGCCCCCAGACGAAGCCAGACTGCTATGATGCTGATAGACAGTTTCCTGCCTGAAGGCGTAACAATGCTTGCCGTTGATTCCATCTTCATGATGCCGCATCTGGGGGTGCTCAGTGAAGTTCATCCCCAGGCAGCTGTTGAGGTGTTCAACAACGACTGTCTTATTAAACTTGGTTCCTGCATTGCTCCATCCGGTTCTTTCAAGAAGGTTAATCACCTGGCTGTAGTTGAACTCGTTATGCCTGATGGGAAAACTGTGGAAGAGAAGATAGTGCCGGGAGAGATGAAGCTGATTCCCCTGGAAGTGGGAGAAAAAGCCACGGCGGTTATTACTCCGGTAAAGGGGCTTGATGTTGGTAGCGGTCCCGGTGAGGTGTGGGAAGGCACCCTTGAGGGTGGGATAGTGGGTATCGTTCTCGACGGAAGAGGAAGGCATCCCTTCAACCTTCCTGAGGACGATGCGAAACGGGTACAGATGCTCCAGACCTGGTCGCAGACGCTGAACTGCTACCCGGAGCGCTTCCTTACGATGGGAGGTGGTGAATAATGGCTTTTGCATACACACCGGGCTTGAGAGTTGCGGATGTCGCCGATATATTGAAGATTAGAAGGCTTCCCCTTAAGGGAGAGGTACTTGCAGCCGTGGGAGATTCTATAGAGGCAGATACCGTTGTTGCCCGCACAGAACTTCCAGGCAATGTAAAGATGTTTAACATAGCCAACCTTCTTGGCGTACCACCATCAGATATTCCGGAACTGCTTCTTAAAAAAGAGGGGGAGGTCATCAGTGCCGATGAACCCCTTGCTCAGAGCAAAGGGCTGTTCGGAAAATACTTCAAGAACACGGTAAAAAGCCCCATAGATGGAGTGTTTGAGAGTTTCAACGAGATAACCGGTCAGGCGGTTCTCCGTGAGCCTCCAATCCCAGTTGAGATAGATGGTTATGTAAAGGGAAAGGTCACGGAAGTCCTGTCCGGAGAAGGTGTGGTTGTTGAAACCCACTGTACTTTTGTGCAGGGTATTTTCGGCATTGGCGGAGAGGTTCGCGGTGAGCTGAAAATGGTTTGTTCCGCTCCTGACCAGGAGATTACTGCTGATAAAATTACTCCTGACTGCAAAGACAAGATCGTTATAGGTGGAAACTACATCAGCCACAGCGTTCTGAAAAAAGCAATTTCCACAGGAGTGAAAGCTGTTGTTGCAGGCGGTTTTGACGACAAAGACCTCAAGGACCTTCTGGGATTTGATCTTGGTGTTGCCATCACAGGCCATGAGAAACTCGGTATTACTCTGATTCTTACAGAAGGATTCGGTAAGATGACCATGGCAGAAGGTACTTTCGAACTGCTCAAGCTTCGTGAGGGTATGGTTGCCAGTGTGAATGGAGCAACACAGATCCGCGCAGGAGTTATGCGCCCTGAGATCGTGGTTCCCCTGCCTGCTGATGCAGTGAGCGACACAACCAGCTCAAAGCAGGCCGGAGCCATGGACATAGGCAGTTCCATCCGCTGTATCCGGTCCCCTTTCTTTGGAATGATAGGCAGAGTTGCCGCACTTCCTCCTGAGCTTCAGGTGGTTGATTCAGAGGCAAAGGTCAGAGTTCTTGAGGTAGAGTTCCATGACGGCAAACGGTACACAGTACCGAGAGCCAATGTGGAGCTTATCGAGGGCTGATCGTTTATTGCAGGGGAGTGCATCAGTACTCCCCTGTTCAATTCACCGTTGTTCTGCCAGCCGGTACACAGGAAGGTTTGCCTTCCCGTGATTTTCCCAGTAGGAAAACCCGCTTTCAAGCAGCTGTGCAAGTATCTCCGTGTGCGAATCGTGAACTATTACCTCAAGATAGTCAAGCCTTTTCTTCTCAGCCAAAGCAAAGACACCGTTAACGAATCCATCAATGTCCTTCAGTGATGAGGCCAGTGGTGAAATCTCCTGCCCGCGGCTTGCAGCAAGGAATCTCGCGCCGGACTGTACCTGCCAGAATTCGGCATTGTTTTTCATCCACTGGACCGAACCTTTGTTTCTGTGGCTGATGTACTTCCATCCGCACGGTGCATGGTGGGGATAGATGGAGAAATCTGCGGTATTAGGATAAACTTTCCTCAGTTTCGCTGCTGCCTCAGGCAGCGGAGGATTTTCCATGGAAACTACATGAAACATCTCAGAAACCTTAAAGCCCTGTTGCTCTGCCATTGAGATGCTTTCCAGATTGCTGATGTACGTTGAAAACTCTATTGTTTTGAATTCTCCCTTTTTCTTTCTTGCAACAGCTGTTTGAAGAATACTGTCAGACAGTGCTCTGCCGTAACCCTTTCCCTTGAAATCTTTGTGAACCCTGAGACCTTCCAGCCATGCAACACCTCCGGGCATGGAAGAGATCTTACCACAGGCCACCACCCTGCCGTCTATCTCTCCCACAAAAAAACCATCTTCCCGTACCCATCCACCTGAAACACTTTCAAGGTAATCATCGCCATCCCAGGTAGTTTTTGATATTTCAGCCAGGTCACCCAGGTCATTCTCTGCTGCTTCTCTGATTACCAATTTTTCTTTCATAATACTCCAATATTCTGTTTACCGTACAAATATAAGAACTGAAGAGCGGTGGGCCATGGCAGATTCCGAAGGGGTTCAGTTGTACCGGTAAGTATCCTGCAGAGATGAGTGCATCAAAGCAGAGTATTGACAAATCACCTTGAACTCGAGAGCCGCACTGCAGGATAGCTGGCTCCGATGCCTGTATTTTTTTGTAAATCCTCTATCTCTTTACTGCCCAGCGAAGTTTTGCGCTGGATGAACGGGGATTGTCGTATTGCTCCTGAAAAGAAGGGCGAATCGGGCGGCGTACGCACTCAGAGTAGATACCCTGTTCGGCAAGAGCCTTGAAGCTTTTCTTTACCCGGCGATCCTCACCGGAGTGAAATGAGAGAATTGCAACTCTGCCACAGCTCTTCAAGCAGTCTGGAATTGAATGCAGCAGCTGGTCAAGAGCTTCAAATTCTTTGTTTACCTCTATTCGGAGTGCCTGGAATACTCTCTGAATCGACTGTTTACATTCCTTTTGTGTAAGCCCCTCGCTCTGCAGTGAATCGGTAATAACAGAGGCAAGACCTGTGGTTGTCCGGCATTCTTCGCTTCTTGATCGTATTGTTCTGCCCAGAAGTTCAGCATAAGGCTCATCTGCATTCTCAACCATGAGGTTTGTTAGAGAGTCCTCTTCAATTTGTGAAAGCAATTGAGCCGCTGTTGCGCCTTCTGAGTTATTCAGTCGCAAGTCCAGGGGAGCATAATTCTTGTAAGAAAACCCTCTGTCAGGAGTGTCCAGTTGCATTGATGAAACACCCAGATCTGCCAGTATAAAATCAAATCCTCCAGGTTTGATATTGAGACAATCATTTATCTGCGAGAAATTCATTTGCCTGGTGATGAACACGGATTCATCATACCCGAGAGTTCGAATGCGATTGTCTGTTCTTGTAAGTTCAGCGGAATCAACATCTATACCTATCAGGATACCACCGGGTGTGATCCGCTGCAGCATTTTAATACTGTGCCCGCCATATCCCAGGGTGCAGTCGATTCCACTCATCCCCGGTTTTAAACGGAGAATGTCGCAGATCTCACCTGCGCAGACGGGCAGATGCATTCCAGCCGGGGTTTGCCCCCGCTGTTTAACTTTTTCCACCTCATCCGGGTATTTTTCCGGGTCAAGCTCTTTGTATTTTTCACTGAATTTTCTTGGATGGGTGCCGGAGTAGCGGATACGCCTTTTGTGTTTTTTTGTACTGTCTGTCATCTGTGTATGCTTTTCCCTGACTGAAAAGGGGTTCCACTGTGCTTTCTCTCTTGTTTACATCGAGTTCAATCTTGTACGAATTATGAACAATTCTGTCGAGAATTGCATCTGCAGTCTGCCTGTTGAAAGCGTATCAGCTCTTCAGCAGTTCTGGATAAGCAGGTTCCTGAAGAATTCAGGTAGAGTTTTCCGGCTGTTGTTTCCTGTGTTGAGAATGTTCAGCCCCGTTTGTTTCCGATTAGTTTCGCAGTGTAACCTTGTTGCGACACTGACGCAAGTGGGTTATTATCATCAAACTGTGTTTTGTACCGAAATATCCTAATGAAAGGGGTTCAACAGTATGAGGAAAATGCTGTTTGTACTTCCTCTTCTGGTTTTTGCAGGGGTGCTGTTCGCACAGAGCGGTGGCGTTACTTCTGAAGAAAACAGCGGCAGTTTTGTACAGTCGCTCACAGCAGAGGATGCGAGGAATGATGCCGGAGGGGGCATCGATCTTACATGGACCGTAGCAGCTGATGCTGCGCTTCCCGACTCCATGGTTCTTGAACGTTCCTGTGAAGGTGAGGACTGGGCACCGGTTTGTACTCTGGCACCCATCGACAGCAGAAAAACCGACGGAGAACTGGAAAACGGCCAGGAGTACTCCTATCGTATTGTTCCATGGACTGATGGAACGGCCGGTCAGCCTTCAGCTCTGGCAGCTGCTGTTCCCATTAAGCAGTGGATTAATTCAGGCCGAATTGGAATGCTGATCATACTTACAATCATCAGTCTGGTGATCTTTTACTACATCGAACAGGGCAAGCGCGGGAAAGACCTCTACATACGCAGGATTGCCGGGCTTACCGCCGTTGAGGACGCTGTGGGAAGAGCAACAGAAATGGGTCGCCCTGTTCTTTACATACCGGGTATCATGGACATGGACGACATCCAGACAATTGCCAGTATGGTGATACTTGGTCGTGTTGCCATGAAAACTGCAGAGTACGGCTCTCCGCTTCTTGTTCCCACATGCCGTTCTGTTGTTATGAGCGTTGCACAGGAAATAGTAAAAGAGTCTTACCTTCAGGTTGGTCGGCCCGATGCCTACCAGCGTGAAAGTATCAACTACATCACAGATGATCAGTTTGGCTACGCTGCCGGCGTAGACGGTATAATGGTGAGGCAGAAGCCTGCAGCTATCTTTATGCTGGGTACATTCTACGCAGAGAGCCTTATTCTTGCTGAAACGGGAAGAAGCGTAGGTGCAATACAGATAGCAGGTACTGCAATGCCCAGCCAGATACCTTTCTTCATCGCTGCATGCGATTACACTCTTATCGGAGAGGAACTTTTTGCTGCAAGCGCGTACCTTTCAAAAGAACCCAAGCTGCTTGGCAGTCTTCGCGGACAGGATGCGGCAAAGTTATTCTTTATGGTTGTGATAGTACTTGGTGTTCTCACAGCTACACTGGGAGAAGCATGGGCACCGGCTGCAAAAGTAGCTGAATTTCTCAAAACAATAACTTCGGTGGAATAGGAGGCTGTGAAGTGAGACTTGCAATACCTTTAATGATCACATTCGTGGCCGGAATGATAATGATCTTTCAGTTCTTTGTTCCCGCCACACAGTCCATAGGGGAGACCTTGCAGGAGTGGTACATGATTGTCGCCAGTTTTGCAATTTTCCTTGGGTCTGTTAACCTGCTTTACGTGCACACCCACAGAATTCGTTTCAAAGGCAGAAACTGGAAGTACAGCCCTGTAACGATCATCGGCTTCGCAGCCATGATAATCACAGGCCTGGTGTTCGGTATTGAGCCGGGAAAGCCCTTCGACTACATGTTCACTCAGATGATGGTTCCAATGGGTGCCACCATGTTCAGCCTTCTGGCTTTCTTCGTAGCCAGTGCCGCATTCAGGGCTTTCAGGGCAAGCAACTGGAGAGCAACACTTCTTCTTATCAGTGCTTTTGTAGTGATGCTTGGCCGTGTTCCCATAGGAGCAATGATATGGGGCAAAATTCCACTGATAAGTGAGTGGATAATGCAGTATCCCAACATGGCAGGCCAGAGAGCAGTGATGATTGGGGCTGCCATGGGTATGGTTGCCACTTCCCTGCGCATGATATTTGGAATTGAGCGCAGCTACCTGGGAGGTGCCGACTGATGTCAACATTTATAGAAAAACTGGGTAACATAGACAGAAGGATAATATTTATTGTGATGGCACTGGCTGTTATCATTCCCCTTGCTGTAAGGCTGACTCTTCCTATTCCCATTGATGAAGGCCCCAGTAAGAATATGTACGATGCGGTGGATGCTCTTCCTCCGGGGTCAACGGTACTTCTGAGCTTCGATTACGATCCGTCAACAATGCCCGAGCTGCAGCCGATGGCAATTGCTCTTGCCCAGCAGCTGATGACAAAAGACATAAAGATAGTTTCTCTTGCTTTGTGGCCAATGGGAGTCAGTCTGGGAAATGAAGCCCTTTCCTATGTTTCCGACAGTTTGGGCAGGGAAGAGTATGTAGACTGGGTTAATCTGGGTTACAAAACCGGTGGTGGTGTTTTGATCGTGCGGATGGGAAGCGACATCAAGTCTGTTTTCCCTGAAGACTACAGCGGTAAGTCTGTTGATGAAATTCCTGTGATGGACGAGATCAACATGCTGGGTGATTTCGACATGATTATTTCGCTGTCGGCAGGTGATCCCGGTATCCCTGCATGGGTAATGATGGCCGGTGACCGGTACGATATTCCCATTGGAGGAGGGTGCACCGCCGTAAGTGCTCCGCAGTTCTACCCCTATCTTGGAACAGGGCAGATGTTGGGTCTTCTCGGGGGGCTTAAGGGTGCAGCAGACTACGAGACCATGGTCAGAATCGGTGTTGACGACCCTCCTGCAGGAACCGCAACCCCCGGTATGGCTGCTCAGTCTGTTGCCCATCTGGTTATTATGCTGTTTATTATTCTAGGAAACATTTCCTACCTTGCCAGTAAAAAGAGGAAAGGAGGGGCGAAATGAACTGGACAGTGATTGGAATATGGCTGGGAGCTCTGCTTTCCCTCAGTCTCTACAGTTTTCTCTACAAGGACAATCCTTTCTACAAGTTCGCTGAACACCTGTTTGTTGGGATGAGCGCAGGTTACTGGGTTATCTACACCATTATGAATGTGCTGATACCGAACTGGTGGAACAACCTGGTTCCTGCTGAAGGCGGAATGCAGCCCATCTGGCTGATACCTGGTTTTCTGGGTCTTTTCATGGTTCTGCGCGTTGTTCCAAAGCTTTCCGGTCTCAGCAGGATGTCTCTTGCTCTCATCGTTGGTACAGGAGCAGGGCTCAGCATGACGGCCATGTTCCAGACCAACGCCCTCGCTCAGGTTAACGGCACCATTATTTCTCTTGGGCAGGGTGGTGGCTGGTTCAACTGGGTCAGCAACATCATCGTTGTAGCAGGAGTTGTGTGCGGTCTGGTGTACTTCTTCTTCTCAAAGGCGCACACAGGTATTGTTGGCAAGACGGCCAATGTGGGTATTACCATTCTTATGGTAGCGTTCGGTGCCAGCTTCGGTTATACGGTAATGGCTCGTATCAGTCTTCTAATAGGGCAGACGCAGTTCCTCCTTTTTGACTGGCTGCCAACCATGGGTATACACCTGTAACTGTTTTTGTCAGGCGGGGTTCTCCGTGGAGGGAGCCCCGGTACAGACAAACTGGAGGATTAAATGAAATTCGCAATGCTGATACTGGGGTTGCTTGCTTTTACTTCGCTGGGGCAGTTCTTTGAAATAACCAATGAAACCGGTTACGACATGTACTTCGTCTACATAAGCTATGCTTCCGATGGTGACTGGGGCAGTGACTGGCTTGGAGAGGATATGTTTCCCGACGGCGAAACAGTTGTATTCAACATGGATGACTATGACTGGGAAACAGAACTCTTCGATATTCAACTTGAAGATGCAGACGGTGATACCTATACTTTTGCCGGTATGGATGCAGAAGACTACGGAACAAGTGAAGATGAGAATGTTTTCACTGTTACCCTTTCTGATCTGGACTGAGCACGAGATAATGTTGATAAAAACGGGCAGGGTGCTTACTCTGCTCGTTTTAATTTTCAGATTGTGCTGTTGACGCACCTGAATGGTCTGCATATCATCGCAGTAGTGATCGAACGAAACCGGAGGGGAGCTGCGATGAGATTTCTTTTTGTTCTGCTGTTGCTTACGGTTTCTGCATCCGGTTACGGATACTGGGATATATTCAGTTTCGGAGGTAGGGTTCAGAGCCTCAGCCCGGTAAGCGCAGGAATGTGCGGATCTTCTGTGCCGGATAGTTCTTCGGCATACTCTGTTTTTGCCAACCCTTCTGCTCTTGTGGAAATCGACGGGCTGATTGTTTCAGCTTCCGGCTGGGAAACCGGATGGAATGAAATCATCACATATCACTACACATGTACGGAACCTCACAGAGACAACCTTGGAGGTATGATTCCCCGGGGAGAGTTTGCCGTGGCATTTCCAGTGTGGAACGGCTTTTCTGCCGGGGCAGGAATAGCCACAGTCTCCCAGTACGATATGAAAGCCACAATGCAGGTGTACCACGAAGTTGGCTACCTTCACAGCGAGTTGTGGAAAACCATGGTTACAGATGCAACCGGAACTCTGAATGAGGCTCTGTTTTCTCTTGCTGGATCCGCAGGGCCAGTAAACATCGGCGTCTCCCCTGGTGTGAGGTTCGGTAGTGGTGAATCAACAACCTTCTCAAACAGAGTAAGCGGCCCGGATTCAACAATTATAGAAACCTGGGATCATTCAGAATTTGCTCTTCGGGCAGGTGCCAGTACCAGTCTGGGGTATACCGTAGTGTATTCTTTCTTTGTCAGCGGCGACAGCAGGTACATGTCATTCGCAGATATTGGCGTGTCCGCTTCTTTTCCATTTTTAAAAGGCGGCTACCTCGGGGCTGAGTTCGGTCTTTTCGACGGCAACTGGCTCAAAGGAAGTGTTTTTGCCCGCCTTCCCGGCATCGTTGAGGGTTCAAACCTGTATCTGGGAATAGACGGATACAGACCTGAAGGAGCTCTGAAGACCGGTATGGGTCTCAGCTACGGTGGAGACTACAGTTTTGGCAGCTACCGTGTTTCAGCAGCGTACCAGTACCAGGGGCGCTACCGCGATGCATCGGGGATTTCCACCGATTACATCAACCATGTTTTCGACAAGGGTGAAACAGTGGTGATCGGTGTGGAAAGAGTGTTTTAACCACTTCTTGTTAAAACAGTTGTTGTCAATCCGCTGTGCAGGTGAATCGTTAAGTCCTGATTCCTGTTACAGGGTCATCCATTCTATAACGAATGTATACTGTATAATGTGTAGTTTGATGACCGACAGTCGGAAACAGCAATTCCGAAACAGCGGGCACAGGCCACTCTGTGCAGGGTCTGGCTTGGGAAAGTTAGCTGTGCAGTACTGAACCACTTATACCGATCAGGCAGGTTTTTGTTCCCGAAAACCTGTATTCCTGTTCTTGACACCGCTTCAAGGCTTATGTATCCTAACAAGGCAAAGAGTTGTGTGACAATAGGTTAGTGCGCCGTAAAGTGGTGCGCTGCAAAGTGTTAGGTGGCCACGGCTGGCTGTGGCGGAGGTGTTTGTTTGTGCAGATCCGATGTCTTCCAGGGGTGTACGCCGGGGCATCGGGGCACGCACAGTTTGTAGCCATGAGAAAGGAGCTGCAAAGTGTTTAGAAAAGCGTCAGTGTTTACGCTTGCTCTACTTCTTTTTGTATCCCTTGCTGCTAACGCAGGAACTACCGGTAAAATTGCCGGTCGCGTTACCGATCAAGACGGAAATCCGTTGATCGGAGCGACTGTGATGATTATCGGTACTTCCTTCGGAGCAATGACGGATCCAAATGGAGAGTACTTCATTATCAACTTGCAGCCTGGGACCTACGATCTCCAGGCAAGCATGGTTGGAATGGGCAAGCAGACAGCAGAGGGTGCAAGTGTCATTGTAGATATGACCACTCGCATGGATTTTGTTCTTAGCCCCACAACGATCGGAAACACGGTTATCACCGTTACCGATCAGAGGGGTATGATTCTTCGCGGTGTTACATCAAGTGTATCGGTTGTAAGCCGTGATGAGATCAGAACCATGCCTGTTGCCGGTATCACCGATGTGGTGAACCAGCAGGCTGGTGCTGTTGAGCGCGGTGGTCTTCACATGCGTGGCGGTCGTGGTGGCGAGGTTGCTTACGTTGTGGATGGTGTTTCCCAGACAGATCCCAACGGAAAAACGTCTGACCAGACAATTCCACTTTCGGCAGTAGCTGAGACATCGGTTATTTCCGGTGGCTTTGGTGCCGAGTATGGAGATGCCCAGTCAGGTATCATCAATGTTGTTACCCGTGAGGGCGGAGGCAGCTACACAGGTTCTCTCAGCATGAACGGTAACGATTTTGATGCCCTCGGTATCTCCGACGGATGGGCCTGGGGATATCCCGGGCAGTGGTTCGGCGGTCGCCACTTCAATGGTGAGGATGGAGGCCCAATTCAGGAATTTGGCGGCAACAAGATCGCAGACTTTGCAGAAGCCAGGCTTTCAGCAGAAGCCTCTCTTGGAGGCCCTGAGCCCATCACACAGTATCTTCTTCCCGCCATGGGTCTCGATGTAGGTGCTGATGTCCGCTTCTTTGCAGCTGTTAAATGGCTGCAGTACGGTGGCGGTCGCGATGGTAACTACGCTTACTATCTCAATCAGGGCAGCGATCAGTGGAATGGTAACATGAAACTTACCATCAAGCCCAATCCCAGAACCAAGTTAAACTTCAGTGGTTTTTACAGAAACACGGATACTGGCCTCTACTCCGGAAATGCCCAGTACGGGTGGTACTATGCCAGGTTCGAGGATGACTATGTTGACCCACTCAGTGGAGACACAATCCCCGGACAGGATATTCGTTACGGCCTTCCCGACAGGAATTTTGAGAATTACTCAATGGGCTTCAGTCTTACTCAGACACTGAGTGATGCAAGCTTCCTGGAGTTCAAGGTTAACCAGTACGTAGCTACTGAAGAACGAAGAATTCTTGACCCGGACGGTGGATATGTTGGAGAAGGGTATACTGCAGAAGACTGGCTCAACTACACACCCACCCGTACTCAGGATTCTGACGGTTTCTACCGTTCAGGTGCATCCAGATTTGCCTGGTACGATTCTGAAAGTTCCACTGCTACAGCCAGGCTGGATGTTACAAGCCAGGTTAACCAGCAGCATCAGCTTAAGTACGGGCTTGAGGGCAAGTACTACGATGTTTACGAATACAGCGTAGACACTGCTTCAGGTGGAAACATCTACATGGGTGAATGGTCTGCCTACCCGCATGCTGCTTCAGCTTACATGCAGGACAAGATGGAGTACCGCGGAATGATCGTTAACGCTGGTCTTCGTTTTGATTACTTTAACCCAAACTACGATGACTATCCTGCCGACCTTACTGATCCGGTAAATCCCGGCACTTCAGTTGAAGATCCGGATCATATCAACAACCCCGTTGGTGTAAGTGCAAAGTATCACCTCAGCCCGAGGATAGGCTTCAGCCATCCCATTACAGAGCGTGATGTTCTTCACTTCACATACGGTCACTACTTTCAGGTGCCCGATTTCGGAAACATGTTCGGCGGCGCAAACTTTGATCTCTCAGGTGCTTTCCCCATCGTTGGAAACCCCGATCTTGCTCCTGAAGAGACCATCGCTTACGAAGTTGGTATCAAGCACCAGTTTGACGACATAACGATGCTCGATATCACCGGTTACTACAAAGATATCACCGGTCTTCTCGATATGCAGAAAAACTACTTCACTGCTGTTGATGCCTACGACCTGTTCATAAACGGTGACTATGGTAATGTCCGCGGTGCAGAGTTTACACTTATGAGGCGTCCTTCAAACTTCATCAGTTTCAGTGCCAACTACACCTACTCCATAGCGAAGGGAAAGAGTTCCAGCGCTTACCAGAACTACAACTACGCATGGGCTGGCTGGGTTATTCCCAAGCGAGAGAGTTTCCTCGAATGGGACCAGAGGCATGAAGTTAATGCTAACTTTGATTTCCGCGTTCCCCGCAACGAGGGACCGGCCTGGGGTGGCACACGCTACCTTCAGGGACTTGGTCTTTCGCTTCAGTGGAATTACGGAAGTGGTTTCCCGTACAATGCAAGCGGTCAGGCAACTGCCGACCCCGAGATCAATGGCGAGCGTTACCCGTTCACAATGAACACAACAGCCAAGCTGAACAAGATGTTCTGGATGGGTGATACATCTGTTAATATGTACGTATGGGTGCTTAATCTCTTTAACCGTGCAAACATCAGCACTATCAGAGATGCAGCGTGGTACGATGCAGACCAGGATGGAAATGGCTATCCTGATCATGACCCTAGAAGCGCTTCTGGTCAGCCTGATGCTTACAGTCGCAGAAGACGGATCCGTTTCGGTATTGACTTTGAATGGTAGGAATATTGGGCGGGTATTCCCGCAAGAACAAGGAGAGTTACCAGATGCATAAAATCTTGCTGGTGCTTCTACTGATAATGGCACCGCTTGCCGTTGCTCAGAATGAAGAGCCGGAAGCAATAGACACCACTGGAGTTGTTACCGAAGCTGTGGATGAGGAAGTTGTTCCAGCAGAGGAGCCGGCAGTGGAAACTGCGGCTGCAGATGTTTCCGAAACGCCTGTGGCTGAAGAGGTGGAGCGTTCACAGAGTGCGAGCATGGATCTTAAAGATCTGTTCATCGCCGGTGGCGCTTTCATGTGGCCTATACTTCTCGCATTGATCATCGGTATAGCCGTTTCTGTTGAAAGATTCATCGTGTTCAGCAAAGCAAAGCTGGATGTGAACAAATTCCTCGATCAACTCGGTGGATACGTTCGCAAGGGTGACCTCAGCGGAGCGGAGAGTCTCTGCGATCGTACCAGAGGTCCTGTTTCTGTTATTCTCAGAGCAGGTCTTTCGAGAAGAGACAAAGGCCTTGTAGATGTTGAAAAGGCGATTGAAAGTGCAGGATCCATAGAGATGGCTCACCTTGAGAAGGGGCTTG
>JAGGYZ010000118.1 GCA_021162285.1 Candidatus Fermentibacteraceae bacterium | reverse complement strand
GTACTCGGCAGCATCTAATTTTTTCCATAGCTTGTTAAAAGATGGTCTCATAAACAGATAGCCCATCCTGGAAGTCCATTGTTTTTTCATCTCCAGATACAGAGTCCCTCCTACCATTGACGCAATGGATTCAATGAATTTAACCAGAACATTGCCTGTGTAACCATCACACACAACCACATCGGCGTCGCCCATGAGAATACCATTACCCTCTACGTTACCGGCAAAATTAAGGGGGGCTTTGGACAGCATTTTGTAAACTTCCTTGATATCCGGTGGACCCTTTGACGGCTCACTTCCTACGTTAAGCAGGCAGACCTTTGGCTTTTCCACACCGAAAACCAGTTTTGAGTAGATGCTTCCCATAAAGGCGAATTTGTACAAAAGATGCGGACGGCAGCCTACATTGGCACCTACATCCACAAGAATTGTGGGATTCCCGATTGTCGGAATGGTGCTGGCAAGTGCAGGACGGGAAATACCTTTGATTCTTCCAAGGGCAAACATGCTGCTTGCCATCATTGCACCGGTGTTACCCGCACTGACCATTGCATTGGCTGTTCCCTTACGCTGAAGGTCTGCCATGACCAACATGGAACTGTCCGGTTTCTGTTTCAAGGCCTCGGCTGGATGGTCATCCATTGAGACAACCTGCGATGCATGTTTGATTTCAATGGGGTACTTCTGCCCCCCGGCGACAGACAGCAACCTGGCAACCGTATCCTGGTGGCCAACCAGTATTATCTTTACATTTTTCTGTATTTTTCCGGGGCTTTCCTTGAAAAACCTCACGGCCCCGTCTACAACAACTCCGGGACCGTGATCGCCACCCATGGCATCAAGTGCCACAACAACTGATTCAGCCAAGTTTAGTCTTCAACAGGCTCTGTAACCTGGCGGCCATTGTAATAACCGCAGTGCTTACAAACTCGGTGGGGCAGTCTCGGCTCACCGCACTGGGGACACACACTGGTAGATTTGGCTTCAATTTTCCAGTGGGTACGACCTTTGTCGCGCCTTGTTGAAGAGTGCCTTCTTTTTGGAACTGGCATCTGGTTCTCACTTTCATCTATACGCTCGAAGATCAGGCTTCGAAACCGTGTTCACATTCTTCAAAATTACGATTAATTCCACACTTGGGACACAACCCTCTGCAATCTTGTTTGCAGAGCGGCATTGCAGGCAGGGAAAATATAATCGCCTCACGAACGGGGTCTAATATACAAACTGTTCCGTCATTGTGCGAGACCGGTTCAACTTCAGGGTCTGAAAGCATATCCGGGTTCCACGAATACATTCTTTCAATTCCCTCCGTAACCGTGAAAACAACAGGCGCAAGACATCTGGCACAGGGCACAGTAAACTCTGCATCAAGAAATCCTCTTACTATAATTTCATACTCGGTCCTGATAATATCAAGATCAAGAGTACCCTCTTCCGAGCTGAAATCCGCGTCGGGAATATCCCATAGAACTTTCTTCATCTGTATTGTAAATGTTTCTCTGGTTGTTCCCCGGGGAATAGAGTTAATGGGAATAGACAGCGTCTCTTCAATTAGCCTCATGGGTGTTCCCTCTGAATTCGTCAGCCAGCGCTTCGGCGATTCTCCTGTTCTCTCCTGCATCTGTGGATTGAACATAGATTCTCGCCAGCGGTTCCGTTCCACTCAACCTCACAAGCACCCAGGTGTCTTCGTCGAAAACAAGCTGAACTCCGTCTGTTCTGTCTATGCTCTTCACTGGAAGTCCTGCGGCATGTGTTTTATCTGATTTGAACAGATTCTCCAGAATGTAGTGTTTCATAACCGGATTTAGAGGAAGATCAAGTCTGGTGTTGAAGTACCGTCCATGCCTGCTCCAGAGCTTCTGCAGAAGAGAGCCGAGACCCTCGCCGTAGTGACACACAATCTCACTGGCCAGAAGTCCTGCCAGAACGCCGTCTTTCTCGGGAATATGTGTTCCCAGGGAAAGCCCGCCGCTTTCCTCACCTGCAAGCAGAACACCACCTGAAATAATCTCTGCACCAAGATACTTGAAACCCACCGGGGTAACTTTGACCTCGAGCCCTCTTGCCTCCGCCACTCTGTCCAGAAGGCTGCCTGTTGTTATGGAGCGTACAACCCTTCCCCGGTGTCCGGACTCCGCCAGATAATCAACCAGAAGAGCCATGAAGTCGGGAGGGGTAATGTAATTGCCGTTCTCATCCACGATACCGAACCTGTCTGCATCGCCGTCAGTAGCAACACCCAGCGAAGCTCCGCTTCTTACCACGCTCTGTGACAGATCCGAAAGACACTGTTCGTTGGGTTCCGGGTGCTGGCGCCCTGCAAAAAGCGGATCACGCTTTCCGTTAAGAACCCTGACTGAAGCTCCAAGCTCTATGAGCTTTTTATCGAGTACGCCACTCCCTGCGCCACTGAAAGCATCGTAAACAACTCTGAGAGAATCTGCCTTCCTGAAAACTTCGGGGTTTATAAACCCGTCGATGTCTTTCAGATACGGAGTGATAAAGTCAACAACTTTTACGGAACCGCCGGTACTGCTGTCTGGAACTTTGCCTGCGGCAACCAGTTCTTCTATTCTGGAAGTATCTTTCCCGTCAGCAGGCCCGCCGTGAAAAGGGCTGAACTTGATACCGTTGTACACAGGCGGGTTGTGGCTGGCTGTGAAATTAATAACACCGCCAAGACCCCGTTTCCTGCAGGCGTGTGACAACACAGGTGTCGGTACACTTCTTTCGGAGAGATACACTTCAAAACCGTACGCTGCCAGTCTGTGGGCAGTTGCCTCTGCCAGCTCCGGAGAAAGGAAACGGCAGTCACCACCAACAGCTATTGTTGTGTATCCTGTTTCCAGTAGCCTGACTGCAACGGCATCTGCCACTGCCATGGCCCTGTCCCAGGTAAACTCCCTGGAGATAACACCTCTCCATCCAGATGTACCAAATTTAATAACCATAGCTACTGATCCTCCGTAAGAAACTCAACAGCGCGGTGAATAGTATCATCGTGGGGGGCGGTTACTTCGTAATAATGGTTCACAGGCCACTCGCGAAGGGCGATCTCACGGAGAAGTGCCCTCTCTATGTAAGCTTTGCTATCGGCAAATTCCTCATCCGTATAGTCAATTCCCTCTGCATCCATGTACTCCCTGAAAGACTGCAGAACTGTTTCATCGGGCCAGAAATCAAGAAATACTTCATTCTCAAGTGTGTAATCAACAGCGAAGCTGAAAAAATGTCCGTCAAGCTCAAGCTCGGCGACAAGAGCCACACCGAAAGAATCCGGTTCCACTGTTATATCCGGAATTATTCCCCATGTTTCTTCCGCACCTGATTCCATAAAATCATCCCGGAGGGTTCTGTCTATACTGTTGCCGTTTGGTGTGTAATACCTGGCAGTGGTCAGTTTAACCCCGTAGTGCCCAAGCCCCGGATACTCTCCCAGATCGGAGAGAGACTGAACAGATCCTTTCCCGAAAGTTCTGGTTCCTATCAGAGTTGCGGCGTGCTGATCCTGAAGAGCACCTGCGAGTATTTCCGAAGAACTGGCGCTGCCCCCATCCACAAGAAGAACCAGTTCACCGCCGTACAGAACACCTCTTCTTGTTCTGTATGTGTACTCTCCAACTGCCTGCCCTCTGGTGGTTACCACAACTGCACCTGCTGGAAGAAAGATGTCCGCTACATCAATAGAAGGAAGCATCAGGCCGCCGGGATTTCCCCGAAGATCAAGAATCATGTTCTCTGCTCCCTGACTGCGCAGCTCTGTAATGGCATCGTAAACCTCTTTAGCAGATTCCTCGCTGAATCTGGAAAGACGCACATATCCGATTCCCGGTTCAACCATAAAACTGGCGGAAACCGAAGGAAAATCAATAACATCCCTCTCGATTGGAAACACTATGGGCTCATTCATTCCAGGTCTTTCCACTGTGAGGTTCACCACCGTACCCCCTGGACCTCTGATGAAAGAAACCGCTTCGGTGGTTGTTATTCCTTCTGTGGACATACTGTCTATTTTTACAATACGATCGCCAGCCTTCATTCCAGCCCTGTATGCAGGAGTTCCTTCAATAGGCGAAATAACAGTGAGCCAGTTGTCACGCTGCCCCAGAGTGATACCTACACCTTCAAAAGACCCCTCAAGCTGTATCTGCAGGTTCTCAAATTCTTCAGGTGTAAGAAGTACACTGTTGGGATCAAGAGACTGCAGCATTCCCTGCAGTGCTTCCTCTACGAGCTCCCGGCTCTCCAGAGTATCCACATAAGAAGACCTGGCAATACCATAAACATCAAAGAACAGCTCAAGGGAAGAGGCTCTCGCTGCCGGTGTCTCTTCACCACCAGCGTGGGCAACTGGCGGAAGGCCAAGCACCAGCGCTGTTGTCAGAAGCAGTATACCTGTTGTAACAGCAATCCATCCCGGCACAAGGTCTTTCATATATCTTTCACCCTTCTGTGTGCAGTCTCCTGAGAACTTCGTTCAGTATCACCGAGTCCTGCTTTTTCTCCTCCAGCATACCATCTATAACCAGAAAGCGTTCCGGTTCCTCCTCTGCAAGGGTAAGGTAGCCTGTCCTTACCCTTCTGTGAAAAGAAAGATGCTCCATCTCAATCCGGTCGAGCTTTCTGCCGGACAGATTCATTCTTCTGAAACCCTCCTCAGTATCCAGGTCCATCAGAACAGTCAGATCGGGGTTCAAACCTCCTGTGGCCAGACTGTTCGCCTTTCTCATTTCATCAACAGGAAGACCTCTGCCCCAGCCCTGATAAGCAAAGGTAGCATCACTGAAACGGTCACACAACACTATTCCTCCCCTCTTCAAACCGGGAAGAATAACTCTCTCCACATTTGCAGCTCTGCTGGCAAAATAAAGCATCAACTCCGACAGAGGAGGAATATCCAGCTCAGGGTTAAGGAGGATCGATCTTATCCGCTCTGAAACATCAGGCCCGCCTGGCTCCCGGGTGAAAATAACATCTCGCCCGGCGACCTGAAGGGCCTGCATAAGGCTCCTGCATCTGGATGACTTGCCCGAGCCCTCCACGCCCTCAAAGGATACGAAAAGTCCGGGCAATTTATCTCTCTTTTCTACTTTTCTTCAACTGCTTTTTGGGCGCCAGCTTTCTTGTTGCCGTAGGTGGCAATGTACTCTTCTGTCAATCGGTGACACACATCATCGTAGTGCTGCACAGGGGGTGACTTGAAGAAGTAGCTTGACGGAGCCTCAATTGAACCGCTGAGCCCATTGTCCAGTGCGAGCTTGGCACAGCGAACAGCATCGATGATAACACCTGCACTGTTGGGGCTGTCCCACACTTCAAGCTTTGCTTCAATGTTCAAAGGAACATCTCCGAAAGTGGTTCCCTCCATGCGGATGTAGCACCACTTTCTGTCGTCGAGCCACTCGATGTAATCACTTGGACCGATGTGAACATTCCTGGGGGCAATTCCGCCGGGAATCTGGCTTGTTACAGCGTTGGTTTTACTGATCTTCTTTGACTCAAGACGCTCGCGCTCAAGCATGTTGAGGAAATCTGTGTTTCCACCTACATTAAGCTGGTAAGTACGGTCAAGCCTTACGCCCCGGTCTTCAAAAAGCCTTGTCATAACACGGTGAAGAATAGTTGCTCCGACCTGACTCTTGATATCGTCGCCCATAACTGGAAGGTTTCTGTCGCGGAAACGCTTCTGCCAGTAGGGCTCACGGGCGATAAAGACGGGAATAGCGTTAACAAAAGCACACCCTGCTTCAAGAATCTGCTCTACATACCACTTGGTTGCCTCTTCACTGCCTACAGGCAGGTAGCTTACAACAACGTCTGTCTTCGTTTCTTTAAGAATACTTACAATGTCTGCTGTTGGTCCGGGGGCTTTTTCAATTACAGGCTTGAGGTATTTGCCTATGCCGTCGTGTGTCATACCCCTGCTTACGGTAATTCCAGTTTTCGGAACATCACAGAACTTGATGGTGCAGTTAGGATCAGCATAAATAGCCTCACTGAGATCTTTTCCAACCTTTGTGGTATTGATATCAAACGCCGCCACAAACTCTACATCCTTCACATGATATCCGCCGAGATTCACGTGCATAAGACCTGGAACTTTGTCATCGTCTTTGGTGTGCTTGTAGTACTCTACTCCCTGAACAAGACTGCTTGCACAGTTGCCTACACCGATAATAGCCACTCTAACTTTTTTTGACATTCAAAATCCTCCCTCGAAGGGTATAATGTTTGCAGGGATAAAGACGCCCCTAGTCCAGAGGAATCCCCTTCCCGTCCCGTGTAACTTTCAACAACCTCTGCAAAGCGGTAAACCAGGAGCCAGCAGCAATAATGGCACAGCTCCAGACGATAACCGCAGTTCCCCAGAAAGCTGAAAATACTATACCGGCAATAACCAGCACCAGTCTTTCCGTTCTGGTGAACAGCCCAACCCTGCAATCGATACCAAGCCCCTCGGCACGGGCTCGAACATAGCTTACAAGAAGCGAACCGCCCATAGCCGCGGGGATAATATACAACAAGCTATCATGTTCACTTCCGGCTTTTCCGGCAAGCACCGCAGTTAGAACAACAATTTCCCCTACCCTGTCCATAGTTGAATCAAGGGCAGCACCTGCTTTGGATGAAGAGTTTGTCAACCTGGCTATACTGCCATCGATTGCATCAAACAAACTACCGAGAATAAGAATGGCTCCTCCGGTCAGGTAGCTTCCTTTCCACACGAAATACGAGGCGGTAATAGTTATAAGAAGCCCGGAGATGGTGGCAGCAGCTGGAGTAACCCCCAGCTTTACAAGAAAAGGAACAACCGGACGAAGCATCCCTTTGAATACCATTCTCACTTTGTGAAGGTTCAACCTGAAGCTCCTTCCACCACAAGAGTTATTTCCCCGCGGGGTACCGCAGAGGTGTATGTCTCCAGAAGACTGGAAAGAGTGCCACGCACAATTTCCTCGTGAAGCTTGGTCAATTCCCGCGCAACACAGCATCTTCTGTCACCAAAAACAGAAAGCAGAACCTCAAGCACTGAAGACAGGTGGTGTGGTCCTACATAGTAAACAACGGTACCCGTATACCCGACCATCTGTTCAATCCTCCGTCGCCTTCTTCCTTTTTTGAAGGGAAGAAACCCTTCAAAAGCAAATCTGTCTGTGGGCAGACCTGAAACGACAAGAGCCATTATTACTGCAGAAGGACCGGGAATCATAGTTACTTCAGCCCCGATTTCAAAGGCAAGGCCCACTGCTCTGTAGGCAGGGTCTGATATTCCGGGAGTACCAGCGTCACTTGCCATGGCAACAGTTGCCCCTTGAAGAAGAAACTGTTCTATCTGTGGAAGCCTGCCCTGTATGTTGTGATCATGACAACTGTAAAGACGCTTTCTCTCGGGAACAAACCTGCCTGTCCGCCTGGTATCCTCAGCCATTACAACATCAGCAGTGCTTAACACCTCCAGCGCCCTGGGAGACATATCTTCCAGATTGCCAATTGGCGTTGCAACCAGAATCAGTTTACCTGTGTATTTCTGATTCACCGGTTCTCCAGATTGTTCCGCAGAGCTCTTATCCGTTCCAGCCTTATACTGGTTGCCTGTTCGTTGTTTTCCAGAGTAACGGTCATGGTCATTCCCTCTGAAACACCTGCAGGCAGGTAAGACTCAGGAAGATGCCACTGAAATCCGCCTGGGGCAAGAATAACGGCAATACCCTCTTCGATTCTGTCCAGATCAACGTTGAAACTACTCTCCCGGTTCCTGACCATGCCAGATACCTCCTCCAAGAATAGACTGGGCGATGTTCTTCAAATGATCACCAGCCCGTTCGCAGTAATTAATGAAATCCAGAATAGCAAGTCCTGTGAGGTTGGAGACACCGTAGGTCGCGAGTGACTTACCGTAGTTGTCTCTTGCTTCCTTTTCTATCTGATTCATCCTGCCCTCAAGAATCAAAACCTTCTGGGCAGCCTTCAAATCGTGGGTTTCCAGAGCTGCCACCACCTGCTCTGTCATTCCTCTGAGAACCTGATAGGCCTCTCCCGCAGCTGTTGTAAGGGGTCCCTCGGAGTCGAGAATATTACCTTCAACTCTGTGCCTTGCTTCAACCATATTTACAGCATGGTCAGAGACTCTTTCTATATCGTTGATGGTGTGCAGAACCACTGGGAGTGTCAGACTCTGATCGTAAGAAAGATTTTCCTTGAACAGCTGTGAGGCATAGACTGTAAGATCTCTCTGCATATCGTCTACTCTGTCTTCCATGTTCATGATTTTCTTTGCAGAATGCTTTCCACTCAGAAAATGCTCTGCAGCCTGAGTGACACCTTTTCCGGAAATACTGGCCATTTTGGTCATTTCACGGTCGATACTGTCCAGAGCCAGAACGGGAGTTGCAAGCAGATTTGAGTCAAGAATAAGATCGGACTCCACTGGGTCTTCATCAGGTCCAGACGGAACAATAATCCTGCACAGTTTTGTCAGTGCCGGAACAAGGGGTATGAACAGCAGCACATTAACTACATTGAACATTGTGTGTGCATTTGCCACCTGTCTCATTGCATCTGATGATGTGCGCCTTACAAGCTTCATGAAAAAACCGTTCTCATCAAGGGCCAGAAGGGCAAAGTATACCGCACCGAACACATTGATCAGTGTGTGGGCCATTGCAGCCTGTTTTGCAGCCCTGTTGCTTCCCAGAGCGGCAAGCTGAGCAGTAATAGTGGTTCCAATGTTGTCGCCGAGTACAAGAAATATGGCTCCCTGAAGACCTATCAGCCCAGAGCCTGCAAGGGTCATTGTCAACCCTACAGTTGCACTGGAACTCTGTACAAACACAGTTACAAGAGTTCCGGCAAGTATGGCCAGAATGGGATTGGAACTGAAAGTTGTAAAGAACTCTCTGACCGGAGTACTGCCACGCAGAGGTTTCATAATACCGCTCATTGTGGTCATACCCAGGAACAACAAACCAAGACCCATGATAACCTTACCCCACATCTGCCTTTTTGTATTTTTAGAGAAAGCAGAAAGAATAAAACCGATGGCAATCATGGGGAAAGCATATGTGGTTATCTTAAAGGCAATAAGCTGACCTGTTATCGTGGTACCTATATTCGCCCCCAGAACCACTCCCACGGCCTGCTGCAGGGTCATAAGGGCACTGTTCACAAAACCCACGGTAATCACAGTTGTGGCACTGGAACTCTGTACAAGAGCTGTAACCAGAGCACCGGCTGTTATTGCCATAAACCGGTTGGCTGTAAGCTTTCGAAGGATTGACTTCATTCTGTTACCGGCCACCTGCTGAAGATTTGTAGACATCATCTGCATACCCAGCAGAAACACGGCGAGGCCACCGATTATCTGAAACACAATCGCACGGATATCGAGAGATACCAGGCTGAAAGATACAGATGCCGGTATTCCCCTGCTGTCTGTGGCTGTGGCAGAAACTGTGATTTCTCCCATTTTGCCCAGCTGAAGCTTTACACTGGCTACACCGTTTTCATCTGTCTGTACCACAAGGCCATCAGCAGAATCTTCCTCAATGGTGTAGTAGCCCTCGGACGGAACCAGCTCTCCGTGGCCACCACTGATTGAAAAGTGAACCTGATAACCGACAACAGGATCACCTGATTCGGATGAAGTGATTTCAACAGTAAGGGGCGTTCCCAACTCCTCTCCTGAATTTCCGTAATCAGTGTAGTTGAGTAATTTTATGTTTAACTCACTCTGAGCCATCGAGATAGAAGACAGCAAAACAAGTATGAAAAACACTCGTACCAAGAGTACACCCCTCTGTTTGAATCAAAAATTGCTTAAGTGTTCCTGAATTTCGAACCGGTCGGAATATATCAAAAAGTTCTGACCACATTGTAACCATCAGAGCAATCCTGTTATTTTACCAGTATGGAACCAATCAAAACTCTTCTCGAAGCTATGCGTGTAAAGGCATGGACAAAGAATTTCTTTGTTTTTGCTGCCCTTCTTTTCGGCAGGGTGTGGTCATTTCCCGCCTTCAGGGAAACAGTGCTGGCAGCTCTTGGCTTCAGTTTTATAGCATCTGCCATTTACCTTATCAACGATTCCGTAGACCGGGAAAGAGATAAACTGCACCCGGAGAAACAGAACAGACCTATTCCCTCCGGCAGGTTATCTGTTCGCCGGGCTGTTGTTGTATCTGCTGTTCTTATCGCAGGAACCATGGCAGCAGCATGGAACATGGCTCCATGGCTTGCCATTGTATACTCAGTCTACCTTGTAGAGCAGATTGCCTACTCGTTCGGTCTTAAAAAAGTGGTAATACTGGACTGTATACTGATAGCTCTTGGTTTTGTGCTTAGAGCACTGGCCGGGGTTGCAGTTCTGTTCGACTCAGGTGAAACAATTTCTCTGTCTCCGTGGCTTGTTATCTGCACTTTTTTCCTGGCAACTCTGCTTGCCTTTGCAAAGAGAAGACACGAGCTTGTTTCCATGGGCGAGAATGCCCATGGGCACCGCAGCAATCTGAAAGATTACTCTGTTTCCCTTCTGGATCAGGTAATCGGAATAAGTGCGTCTGCAAGTATCATCGGGTATTCTATATACACGGTAAGTGACAGAACGGCAGAAGTTGTCTCTCCCTATCTCTGGATTACAATACCGTTTGTTGCTTACGGAGTATTCAGATATCTGTTTATTGTTTACAGCATGGGGCTGGGTGGAAGCCCCGATAAGGTTCTTATCCGGGACACACCACTGAAGGTTGATATTGTTCTCTGGGTGGCAACAGTTGCAGCGGTGCTTGCTGCGGCTCCAGCCATCTGATGCGGAAACTTCTGGTTGAAGCCCCGGCCAAGCTCAATCTGGGGCTTGAGATCACCGGGCTCCGCTCCGACGGATTTCATGAGCTGAAAAGCATTTTCTCTACAGTGTCACTTTCTGATTCGCTAACTGTTTCTGTGAATCAGGGAGTTTCAGGGGTAAAACTGCAGTGCTCGGGTATTCCATCGCCAGGCAACAAAAACAATCTTGTCTGGATGGCGGCCGAGGCATTTCTGGAAGCGGCGGGGATTTCTGACACTACAGCAGTTAGCATCTCACTGCGCAAGAGTATTCCATCACCGGGAGGACTGGGAGGAGGCAGCAGCGATGCTGCAGCTGTTCTTCTTGCCCTTCAGGAACTCACAAAAATCAGGATTGACCTGGAATCCCCTGGAGAAAGCCTTGGCAGCGATGTGCCTTTTTTTCTGCTGCAGACTGGAGCAGCTTTCGTAACTGGAAGAGGAGAAATACTGGAACCGGTAGAACTGCCGGATTTTCACTGTGTTCTTGTTCATTCCGGAGAAAATATTCCGACACCGCTTGCCTACAAACTGTGGGATGATAATGCGGGGGACTTGACAGAGGCATGGCACATAAGCAATTATACCGCCCGGAAATTTGGAGCTTGGCATGAGGGTAAACCTTTCCCTGTCAAACTTGACAACCAGTTCCTGCCCCTTCTCAGAAGCCGTTACAGAGGTGTCGACCACGCGGCTGAGGAGCTTTCCCGTCTAACGGTTAACTGGGGGCTCAGTGGCTCCGGACCTGTACTCTACACACTGTTCAGGTCTGGGGAGGAGGCAAAGGACGCGGAGGAGTATCTAGCCGGGAAATTCCCGTGGGTACTGCGCTGTCAATCGAGATAGATTTGGAATTGGGGCGTCGTCAAATGGCAAGACACAGGGTTTTGGTCCCTGCATTTGGAGGTTCGAATCCTCCCGCCCCAGCCAGCTTTACCGTCAGAAACGAAAGGAATAGTAATGCCGATCCAGTTGGTAATGGAAAAGAGAACTAACCTCGGATCCAGAGAGTCCAGAAGACTTCGAAGATCAGGAAGTGTTCCCGGAATAATTTATGGTCAGGGTTCAGACATGGCGGTAAAGCTGCCATTGATCGAATTCATGACAAAAATCGGATACTCAAAGTCACTTGGTATTGTTGAACTCAGCATCGACGGAAATGTTTTAAAAAGCATCATCAAAGAGGTTCAGTGGGATACCCTCACAGACAAACCTCTGCACCTTGACTTCCAGCAGGTTTCAGACAACCAGCTGGTTCTTGTACCTGTTCCGGTCAAACTTACCGGAATTCCAGTGGGTGTGTCCATCGATGGTGGAATCCTCGACCACACAATGCATGAACTGGAAGTTATGGTTAAGGCTGTTGACATTCCATCTGACATCACATTTGATGTAACGGAGCTTCATCTTGGCGACAGGCTTCACCTCTCCGATGTTGACCTTCCGGAAGGTCTTACAGTAGATCTTGCTTTCGATCCTGTTATCGCGAGCGTTATTGCGCCCAAAGCTCTGCTGGTTAAAGAAGACGAAGAGGAAGAAGCAGAAGAAGGAGCCGAAGGAGCTGAAGGAGAGACCGCCGAAGGCGGAGAAGACTCCTCCGAGGAATAAGAAATGTGTATTTCAGATTCAGGGATCGGCATAATACTGTGCCTGGGTAACCCCGGTCTGAAATACGCTCTCACATGGCACAACGCCGGTTTCTGGGTGGCAGATATTCTTGCCAGGGAAGCCGGCGTTTCCTTCAAGAGAGCCGGAGCGTTCGAGATAGCCTACCTTCCAGGGGGAATTCATCTGGTTAAACCATCGGTTTACATGAATGAAAGCGGCAGATCTGCCGGTGCTATTCTAACTGCGAAACAAGTACCCCCGGAAAACATGCTGGTTGTCTGCGATGATGTTAACATTCCCCTGGGAAGTCTGCGACTGCGTAAAAACGGTTCATCAGGTGGTCAGAACGGGCTGAAAAACGTAATCGATGTTCTCAAGACACAGGAATTCCCCCGTCTCAGAATAGGAATTGGGCCAAAACCGGAAAAAATGGATCTGGCAAAATTTGTTTTGAAAAAAGTACCGAAAGCTAATCAGGAACTTGCCTCTGTTGTTGCACACAGGGCAGCAGACTGTGTTCTTGAAAGTGTGAACAACGGTGTTGAGGCCGCGCAGGCAATTTACAACGGTCAGATCTAACTGCATCACAATTACAGTTGAGGCACCGCCTTTACAGGTGGTGCCTCTGATATGGAAACCTCAAGCCTACTGAGTAGCCGCTATCAACCCGAAGAAAGCAAAACCTGTGGCAAATGCATCGCTTCCATCCATAACCATTTCTCCGGACATGGCTCCGTCGGCGTAGTTCCCGTTCCATCTGATAATCACGTCAGAACCGATTTCGGGTATATCCATTCCGTTTGGGCTCATGGCCATCAGCAGGTTGATGTAACCTGCGAGGCTGATTTCTCCAGCCATTTCCCCATCTGATTCCAGCACAGCCGGGGTGTAATCACCGGAAACAATAGACAACAGAATACTTGGCTCTGACGCCATTTCCAGAAGAAGGGCACCATTGTGAACTGTTAACCAGTATTCGAATTCCATAGTTCCTGTTGAATCTGAAGCTATGGTCATTGACATGGAGTAGAAGTCTGTTCCGTTTATATCTAACACACCATTATCCTGAACCGTAAAGAAACTACCCAAATCAGTGTTCTCTCCCATAGCAGAAACGAACATCTCAAGGTATTCAGTGTATAGACGGGCAATATCTTCCACTGTTATGTCTTCATCTATCTGATATGCGGCTACTACATGGAATAAGTTGTCGTTGTAGATCGAAACAGCACCGCTTGAAGCCATTTCTGCCCAGAACCGAAGCATTTCCTCGTCTGCTTCCGAAATGAACACTTCCGTAAATGCCTTTGAAATATCAAATGCCATTTCACTGGGCATCTGAAGCTTTACAGTTGCAACATCACCATTGGTTATTAAGCCAAGCATATCCTGATCCTGCTGGTCCATAGACATCCCGGCAAGATATGTATCGGGAAGAAAACTGATCTTCTGCCTTGCAACAAAATCTTCCTCACCGGTAGTAAGGGTCAGCTCCAGCATGTCGGCCTGTGTAAGAAATACCTCAATCCCATCCATGTATACATCCATCATTGCAGGAACAAAGTAGGGCATTGTTGTATCGGCTGCCATTCCCTGTGTGATAATCATTCTGGCCATTGGCATCTGGGCTACAGCCATGGGGCCAATCATGGAAAGGTTGAACTGCATGAACAGACTGGTTTCAGGTATCTGTACAGAAGCATCTGAAGAAAGACTGGAAATAAGTGTTTCAAGCTTTTCAGCTGACATGGCCATAAGTGCCACACCATCCACTCCGGCCATGTACATAGTGCCATCTTCAGCCTGCATGGAATAAACAACTGCTCCATCAATCGGATCTTCAACAGAAAACTCAACACCCATTTCTTCCAGCAGTGAGATGAACAGAGGAAAATCAGGTGCGGAAACGGCCATAGCCATACTCTGAGGCATGGCACTTTCCATCCAGAAAGCAATCTGACCGGAAGGATTGAAACCGTATCTTACCTGTACTGAATCCAGTGAAGACACTTCAAGCTGTCCACATATAATATTCTCCAGTAGTTTCTCTCCCAGTATGGGAGCGCCTTCTGCAATGTATTCATCTATGTTTCTCACCATTCCTGCCGGATCGTTCAGAACAATTGTTATCATGGCTCTGTCCGGAATAACAGAAAGGGGGCTGGCCACCTCAACAGAGCCTGTACCACAGGCAACAAGCACAAGTGCGGCGGATAAAGCTGGAAGCAATAACCGTTTCATTCCTTCTCCCTTCAGACACAGTTAAATTCCTACCTGCCATAGTTTAATCAATCCAGCACACTCTTGTCAAAAAACAGACACTTTGACTCGAGGGTTACACATACATTAGAATTACGATTATGGGTAATACTTTTGATCTTTTCAGCGGAATTACAGGTGACTCGGTGCGCATATTGTTTCTGGACACGGAAACAACTGGTGTCGATCCTGCGACGGCAGAAGTGTGTGAGGTTGCGTTTCTCCTGGCAGAGTACAACGGGTTTTCATTTACCGGAGAGAAACAGGTTTTCGAAACCCTTGTTAAACCCTCGATTCCTATTCCGCCGGAGGCATCTGCAGTAAACCAGATAAGCAACAGAATGGTCGAAAACTCTCCAGCTTCTGAAGAGATCACCGAACAGATCAGAAAGCTGGCGGAACAGGCAGACTACATATCGGCCCACAACCTGCCCTACGACCATGAGATTCTCAGCAGACAGTACCCATCTGTGTTCAAACGCTTTAACAAAACCTCGCAGATAGATACCCTCAGGCTTTCAAGGCAGATATGGCAGGAAATTCCCTCCCATGCAATGCAAGCCCTCAGATACAGATTTGAACTGGATAACGACATACAGGGTGAAGCCCACAGAGCCCTTTTTGATACAGAGCTGGTTCAATCACTTCTCCACTTCTCACTTGAGCAGAAGTGCTGTCTCGAATTAAACAATGACTGGAATGCTCTGGTTGATTTTATTTTCTCTCCCCTAGAGGTTAGAATTTTCACCTTCGGAAAGTACAGAGGAACACTTGTTGAAGATACCGTTGCCCGTGACCCCGATTACATCCGATGGCTGCTTAAGCAGAAATGGCTTCCTGAAGAGCATCCGGATCTTTACCACACAATTCTAACCAAAACAGGGGCTGGCAAATGACATCGTCCGGCAGCTGGCTGGTTGAGGGTGGAAACACACTTAACGGTGTTCTCATACCCTCCGGCAGCAAAAATGCTGCACTGCCCATTCTTGCTGCAACACTGCTCACTGACCAGCCTGTTACTCTGCACAACTGCCCGGACATAAGAGATGTAAGAGCCATGATGGGTCTGCTTCAGGATCTGGGGGCAGATGTAGAGAAAGACTCCGATCCGCACAGCCTTACTGTTACCGCCTCTGGAATCACTCTGAAAAACTTTGATGAAAGCCTGTCAAAAACAATAAGAGCCTCAATACTGCTTGCCGGACCTCTGGTTGCAAGAACAGGCTCTGTGGAACTGCCTCCTCCAGGCGGTGATGTCATAGGACGCCGGAGGCTTGACACACACTTCCTTGTTCTGGAGATGCTGGGAGCTCAGGTTTCCTTCAACGGTAGACTGATAAAAGTTGAAGCAAAGAACGGGCTGAAAGGCACTAACATCTATCTTGACGAGCCAAGCGTTACTGCAACAGAAAATGCTGTTATGGCAGCTTCAATCGCCAGGGGAACCTCGGTAATACACAACGCTGCATGCGAACCTAATGTTCAGGACCTTGTTGTAATGCTTCGCAGCATGGGGGCAGACATCACAGGTGAAGGCACCAACAGAATAACAGTTAACGGCACCGGTGAACTGCTTCATGGAACAACCCACACAATATCTCCTGATCACATCGAGATAGGCAGCTTTATCGGTCTCGCTGCCTGCTGCCGGGGCCGTGTGGAAATTCCCGGAGTACCAGAGTACATCATCAGACCAACAGTTACCGGGCTGGGCAGGCTGGGAGTTGAAGTTCAGTACAAAGACAATACCCTCATTGTTCCCGCAGGGCAGGAACTTGTTGTTAAACCCGACAGAAGCGGCGGTATCCCTTCTATCTACGACTCACCATGGCCGGGTTTCTCGCCGGACTTAACCAGTACAGCCGTTGTTGTAGCCACACAGGCAAGAGGCACCAGCCTTATCTTTGAAAAAATGTTTGAATCGAGAATGTTTTTTGTGGATAAACTCTCTGCAATGGGGGCATCTCTTATTCTGTGTGACCCCCACCGGGTTGTGGTGTCCGGACCGTCAAAGCTCGTTGGAACAGAAGTTTCAAGCCCGGATATAAGAGCTGGAATGGCTCTTCTTACTGCTGCACTGTGTGCCACCGGTGAGAGTATTATCCACAATGTGCACCAGATAGAAAGAGGATACGAAAACATCGTTCCACGGCTTAACAACCTTGGGGCCAGAATAACTCCATTGAATACCGGAGAGCAGGGCGAATAATGAAATTATCCACAGTTTATACGGTTACAGCAGCACTTGTTTTTGCTGCCTGTAACAATCCTGACGACGAGGTAGTCTGGCCCGATGGTGCCACTCTGTGGCTTGCGGGAGTTTATGCAGATACTGCTCTCTCGTGGTCACCATACGGCGATGTACTGTTCTTTTCAAGCTATGTTTCAGGTGCTACAAGACTGTTCGGCACTGCCGGTCTTACCGATCCTGAAGGGCGTACATTTACAGGCATGGATGAATTCATGGGTCCTCTGGGAGCCTGGAATGCGGAGAATGGCAGAATAGTCTACACTGCACTTAATGCAGACAGTATGTGGAGCCAGATACGGTCCATTCCCGGTAACGGAACAAATGTAACCGTACATATTCAAGACAGCCTGCTTAACGCGTTCCCTACTTACAACCCTGCCGGCGACAGCATTCTCTACTGCTGCAGTTCTACTGGAAACTGGCGTCTGTATCAGATTCCCTTTGATCACACTCCCGATGACTCCACCGGTTTTCCGGTTCTCCAGCAGGGCTTTCCCGAAGGAGACATCCTGAGGCCCTCATACAGTCCTGAAACCGGAACATGGATTCTGTTTCAGTACAGAGCCTATTTCACAGATGACTGGGATATCATGATTGCACACCCTGACGGCAGTGATCAAAAGGTTTTGTCTCAGACCTCAGCAGACGATATTCAGCCAACCTGGGGTCCCGATGACAACTGGGTGGCATTTTCATCAGACAGAACGGGAAACTACGAGATATACCTGACTGATGTGAACAACGGCACGCTCATACAGCTTACAGACGATCCGGCTCTCGACCTGTACCCTGCCTGGAATCCTCGCAAAAACTGGATAGCATTCAGCTCTGACCGGGCATCAGGCAACTGGAACCTTGACATATTTGCCATAGATGAGCCAGACCTGCCGTAACAGTCTATTCAAAGTTGTTTTGAGGAACAATAATCAGAGCGGTTTCTGGGAACTCATGAATGTTCTGCAAATAAATCTTTATGAACAACTCCGTTGAAAGTCCTGTGTGCACGATCAATTCACCTTTTATAAAGCATAAAGAACTCCCGGCAGTGCTGTCTGTTCTATGTATCAAAGTGGTAGCTGTGTAAGAAAAGAAGGCCGCCGAAAACGGCGGCCTTCCTCCTCAATACTTGAGTATCTCTACTGAAGCATCGTTTCGATAACCTGCATGAGCTCAACAAGGAAGTTCGGATCTGAAACCTCGATGTCGAGACCGTAACCTGCCTGCTGGCAGATACCAAGTGCAGGTCTGAAGTGCAGATTAGCGTAAGCCATGGCAGCTGCCATGCCCTGAAGCTTTGCACTTGTAAGACCGGCATAGTGACTGAACGAGTATTCACCCTCTTCGGCAAGACCCAGAAGAGCTGCGACACCCATGTATTCGTCACCGTTAATGCCTCTGGCATTCTGAAGAATACCGTAGGCTGCCATTGCATCGGTACCGAATGCGAGCTGCTCCGCGGGAGAACTATAGGTGGCATACTCGAATGTCATTGCATTCTGGTACATACACCATGTTCTGTAGTAGTCTGAACCGACTTTTACCCTTACATAGGGAACACTCAGGTATACAGTGCTGGCAGATGTTCCGTTTACGATGGAATCCACACTTGCGTCAAGAAGTGAGAAACCATTCGCTACTGTGAACAGAGCTTTAACATCCGGATCCGCGATCTCGAATGTGTACTGGAACCTGACCGCTCCGTACTGGTTGTAAAGCCACTGACCTATTTCAAGGTTATCCATGGCCGGTTTCAGTGAATCCGGTTCAAAGACAGTTGTGCCACCCACAATCAGAGTATCTGTGGTACCCCATGAATTGATAACAAGGCTGTCATCGGCTGTAAGCACAGGATCAATGCAGACAAACTCGGACCAGCTGAGATCCTGTTCCACGGTTGCTGTGTTGAACTCCACTGGCCATGTTCCGCCGTCAAGCTGATAGGCCATGTAGTCGTAC
>JAGGYZ010000225.1 GCA_021162285.1 Candidatus Fermentibacteraceae bacterium | reverse complement strand
TCCAGAGAAAATCTGTTGAAGGTTATATCTCAATTCTTGAAGATCTGCTTCTGGCTTCCAGGGTTCCGGTTTTTCAGAGAAGGGCAAAGCGTGCGGTAACAGGCCATCCCAAATTCTATTACTTTGATACAGGTGTATTCAGAAGTGTCAGGCCGAAGGGCCCGCTTGACAGCCCGGATGAAATCAACAGTGCTGCCCTTGAGGGGCTCGTATTCCAGCATCTCAGAGCATGGTCAGAGTACAGAAAAAGGGATGTAAAGCTGTATTACTGGAGAACAAGATCAGGTACTGAGGTAGATTTTATACTGTACGGAGAACACTGTTTCCATGCAATTGAAGTAAAGAACACAAGGGAAATCAGAAGCAGAGACCTGAAACCTCTGAAATCATTCATTGACGATTATCCGGAATGCACTCCTCTTATGCTTTACAGAGGAACCTCCTCGGTGGTTATCGATGGTGTTCTGTGCATGCCTGTGAGCCGGTTTCTCGAAGAGCTTCATCCAGACAGAGCACTTGTACAGTAGATCACAAAAGGGGAGGCCGAAGCCTCCCCTCTTTAACTCTGCCGTGTGGTCTACAACCTTACAGCTCTGAGAGTTTCGGTGTGGCCTCCAGTGGTAAGTCTTACCACGTAGATACCGGCAGGGGCACTCTCAAGACCTGAAGCAACGGCATGGCTGCCTGAGGCAATTGAACCGTTTACAGGAGTGCTTACAATTCTCCCTGCAACATCGATGATTTCAACGGTTACATTTGCCGCTGAAGGAAGAGTGAAATTGACCATTGCTGTGGAAACAACAGGGTTCTGGGAGATTGAAAGCCCCAGAGAAGGTACAGATGCACTGTAGTCTTCAATTGATGTTCCAATAAGTCCGCCAAGGAAATAGGTGTCGCCGCAGCTGTCCGGGGTATCGTCCCACATAGGGTGTTCCTGACCGCTCTGCGCGTATGTATCCCATGCTTCAGCCCTGTTCGCGGCCTCGTACATGGAGACGCATCCATCGCTGTTCATGTCGGGATTTCCCGGAAGAGCTCCCGGTCCAGGTCCGCTACTTGGTGGAATAGAGCCGTGCATGGAACCTGTCCAGTAGTATGCATACTCGTTGTACTCAGGGTAGGTAGCGCCTGCCCAGCTCGACTCTGATGCACTGGAAGCGCTTGCAAAGGTTCTGGGCTGTGTGGCACCTGTGTTAATTACCTCTTCAAGAAAGCCGCCGGAGTTGCACTGCTCCATTATGACGTGGATAGACATGGCGGAGAAAGCATCTACATAACCTTTGAAGGTATCGTCATCCAGAGTACCGTTCCAGAGGTTAAGAATAACCTCGGGAGGGCTGTCGAAGCCGCCCTTGCCGGGTCCGCCGTGATCTGTTGTATAGATGAACAGATGGTCGCTTGCGCCAACCATGGCGTTTATGGCATTGTATCCACTTGTTACACCAGAAGAAGTGGCGTCGTAGATGATGTCGCTGCCTCCGTCGTTGTCAAAATCGGGGTTGGAGTTGATGCCGCCGGGCTGGTCTGGTGCAGGGTTGAGACCGTCTGCAAAACACACGATGATGTGGTCATCAGGGATAAGGTAATCGTGGGCAAGCACATTGTAGATGAACTGAACATCACCGTAGTATCTGATGTGGTTGTTACTGGAGTTGGCTCCGCCGGAGATGATCCATGCGTACATGTGATCCGCCTGCCAACCTGAGGATTGAACATTGGGTGTAAACCATGCAAGGAAGTCTTCGTACTGACCTTTCCCATCAACCTGAGGAAGGCTGGTGTACTCAACGGTCATTCTTGGGAGAACATCCGGCGGGCTTACCATTCTAACCGTGTTCATCTCTCCTTCCGGAGAAACAAAGACCCATCTGCACGGGTGGGTCCAGTTAGCAAGAGCAAAGTCGTCTACAAGCACCAGGAATCCATCAAAAGGAGCGATGACAGCAGGGTAAGACCATGCGCCAAGCAAATCTCCTTCAGCAACAAGCCCGTCAAAGCTTCTGACTTCCTTGTTTGAGAAATCTGTAACCATTGTCTCCATAACGAGACCGGCGGCTTCCGTCGGGCTGTTTACAACAGCACCGAATGCAAAAGCTGTAAAAACAGCAACAACAAGCAGTTTAAGCATCTTTCCTCCGTAAATCTGTGTGCGGATCTTCAAAGTCTATCATACACGAAAGTCGGTGTGGCAAAAAGCCTCAACAAACCGTGTTTATCAGGCTGGTAATGAATTCCGCTCCCTCTGAAGTTGAAGCGGGAGGGCTCTTCTGCTGCAGAAGGTTCGCCACCATTTCCTGCAGAGAAACAGAACTTTGCTTTCCAACAAGCACGATTCCCGGTCTTCCGGTCAGGGCCGAGAGCAGATACCTTTCCTCGGGAAACTGCCTTCCTGTGAGCAGGACCGCCTTCTTTCCCATTGCCAGGATTTGAGAAATAATGCCGTAACCCGGTTTGGAAATCACCACATCACAGGCTGCAACAAGGTCGGCAAAAGTGGCTCCTGCAGCGGCGAGAGCTGAGGGCGTTATGTTGAAGCAGTTTTGGTGAACCGGTTCCGGAAGAGAAGAAACAGCACTAACTCCCTCGGGAAGGGTAAGAAAAATACCAGGAGGTATCTCTCTGATTGCAATCAGGCAGCAACTTCCCTGTGGAAGCAGGGGAGCAGCCTTTTCGGGATGCCCGGGAGGTCCGCCTCGAAGAAGGGGGGTGTCTACAGTTGAGCGAAACGGGGAGTGCTCGGGCCCCATGGGTAGCTTCAGGTAAGTACCGTGACGGTACATTTCTGAAACCAGAGCAGCTTCATCAGCAAGGTCCGGGAACATCTCCCTCATTATCCAGTCCCATGTGAAATTGGCAATTCCCAGGGCTGGGGTATCGTTTGTTTCTGCCGCCTTTACAGGTAGTGGGTCAATGTCTGTGATTATCAGATCGGGTTTTAACTGCTGCTGTTTTTTTACTTCGGCCTTCAGGTAGCCGGCACTGTTCTTCAGAAAGTTACGGTAGTGAACAAGGGTTGCTTCTGTGTGAATGTTCCCATCCTTTTCGACAACCACAGGGGATGGAGAACCCGGGATAAGAGTGTTTATTTCAGAAGCATTCCAGAACCACGGTGGAACATTTGAAGCAACGATGATATCTGTCCCTGGATGGTTTTGCCTGTAAACTCTGATAAGTTCCCGCTGTCTGGCGGCGTGCCCCCAGCCGTGTGCGGAAACATGCCACAGAATTTTCATTCAGAGCAATTTCTGACCGGCACCCTCAGCAGGTGAAGATGCCGGTTACAGCAAAGGTTATCTGACAACAATGAGTTTTCCGGTTGCTGTTTGTTCGTTTGAAGAAACCGTACAGAAATACATGCCCGTTCCGAGATCTGTTGAGAAAGACATGCTGTGCAATCCGGCGGACATGTGTGTTTCCACCAGGTTTTGTACCATGCGTCCGGAAAGATCCAGCACCTGGATACTTACCAGCCCGGATGATGGAACAGAAAAGTTGAGATTAAGCAGGTTTGTGACCGGGTTCGGGGTTACTGAAATCAACTGAAGAGAAGCAGGATGCTCAGGCTCTTCAATTCCCATTACATCTATCTCAGCAAAGTACGTGTCTGTTCCGGAGCCCATGATATTTGCATGAACATGTTTACCTGTTGCAGTTACATACCTTCCGTCAGGGCTCATATCTACATGAAAGACCGATCCTGGTGTGTCGATAGTAAAAACAGGCACGGCAGGGTTTTCATCATCAAAAACTTCTACTTCATCTCCTCCGTTGTTGCATCCCCATGAACCGGCAACCATCCATCTTCCATCATCGGAACAATCCATCCACTCCATAACATCCTGGTTGCTGCCTGAACCGACTGGATAATCGTATGTCCAGAGAGGAACAGAGCTTGAAACATCAAACCTCAAAATTCTGTTGGTTTTGTAGTTGTTCTTGTAGAAACCGAAGTAGATCGTAGAGTTGTCCGCGGCTATTGCCGCGGCTCCTCCGTAGTACCCGCTTACTGCCTGGCCTGCCACAAGGTTGTAGGCTGAGCCGTCCCAGGTTGCTATTCTTGCAGCTGTAAACCCGTATGCAACCACAGATCCGTCGGGAGAAATGGCGAAGCAGTCATTGGATGCATCAAGAGAAAAACTGGCCTCCAGGGTTCCTGTTGCAGTGTCTACTCTGTAGAGAGTTGCAGACACTCGGAAGATACACCTGGAGCCATCTGCGGTTATGCGGAGCTGTCTTGGGTAGTAGGCAAGAGCCGGGTCTTCGTAGGTAGAAACGGGAGTTGAGCTGGAACTATTAAAAAACTGCACAGCGAGATGGCCGTCTATGGCTCCTGCCACAGCCAGGACAGAGCCGTCAGAGGCGCAGGCACTTTTTCCCGGCCCATCAGCAGATGCAGAGATAAAGGAGCCCGGCCCTCCGGTGTAAGTCCATAAAGGGGTGGCGGATGATGAATTGAAAAGAGAGACTGATGTGTTGTCCGACGATACAAGGTAGTCGTCTGAAGGGTCGGAAGGGGTTCCGTTGTCGTTGTACACATTCCACTTTTGAACAGCATAGTAGATATCATCTGTTGCTGCTGCTGTGGTTCCAGTGCCAAGAGAAGTCCAGTATTCGTTTGCACCCACTTCGGGTTCCACTGTCCACAGTGCAGAGCCATCTCCTCCTGTGCCGGCGTACATTACGCCGCCCCCGTACCATCCGCCGGTGAAAACATGCTGAGAGTTCTGCCCCAGTGGAGCGATCTTTTGTGTCATGCCTGTGGGTAACGAGTAGTGCCAGATTATTTCCGGCGGGTCAGGCAGAGGAGTTACTTCTATCGCAATTTCCTCCTGATGACTGCTAAAATCTGTAAAGGTTGTTTCCCCTTGAGAAGTCGTTTCGGAAACGGTTCTTGTTGAGGAGAGTCCCAGTGCCGCAAATGCGCAGAGGAACATGGGGGTCATGGATTTCATTTCTACTTCCTTTCAGCTTACTCGACTACGGCAAAGCGTCCTGTTAGTGACACCTCCGGAGAAGAGAATCTTACAGAGTATACTCCTGCAGGTAGTGTTTCCGAGGTTGAGAAAGAGTTAAAGCCTTCCTGAAAACTGCCTGTTTCAACAAGAGCTGCCTGGCGTCCTGCAAGGTCGTAAATCGCCAGCGATCCACTGGCGAGAAGAGGGAGGTGGAAGCTAAAGGTTACCTGGCCACCTGAAACAGGATTTGGTGATACCGAAATGAAACAGCCCGGAGAGATTGCGTGTGTTTCTATACCCTGGGAGGTGTACTGGATTGCATAGGCCATATCCGGCCCGGGTATGGCAACAACCGCGGTGTTTGTGGCACTGCAGAAGTCAAAAGTACATCCCGTGGCGGGAAGATCCGTGTACTCGGATCCCCTGTACAATCGGGACGGGGTTGTTGAATAGGCACTTGTGAGAGCAAGAAATTCACCATCAGAGGTGAATCCCGGTTGGAATACAGAACCCGGCATGCTTTCCATGCCCAGGTATGAACCGTCATCGGCATTGTAGAAACGAACCTGTTTGTCGGAGTAGATACCCACTCCAAATCTGTCTCCAGCCTGGTCGTAGGCTATCCTCAGCGGGCCATCTCCCGAAGCCCAGTTTCCCAGAACGGAAGAGGAAGCGCCATCTATATCAAGGAGGTAGACCTTGTCATCCATGTAACAGGTAATCATTGCTCTGCTGCCGTCATCGTTGAAGGCTGCCTTCAACGGGAAGTCTCCCACCGGTATGGTTGCCAGAAGAGAGTAGTCGGTCATGCTGAACAGGCGGACATTATCATTAAAGCTGGCACATACCAGGCAGACAGAACCGTCCGGGGAGATAACCACATCGCTGGAGACTCCGAAAGCAGCCCACGAGACACCAATGGTTCCGCAGGGTTTTTCCGCAACCTCAGAGCTTGCAGCTCCGTCCAGTTCCACGAAGGAAACAGTGTTTGAGGAAATGTTGCCAACGCAGGCCATTGAACCGTCGGGGCTGATATCAACCACACCTGCCCGTGTTCCGGTGGGAACATTTGCAACAACCGTGGCAGTCTGTGTGTCGATTATCTTTACCGAATTGCTGTTGAAACCGCAGATTACCGCATATCTGGAATCCGGAGTGAACTTCACATTCTGTACCCGGTCTCCTATATCAAGTACGGTAACGGTTGCCATGGCGTTGAGATCAATGAGAGAAGCATTGTCACTGAGGGTATTGGAAACAACAGCCCAATTCCCATCTGGAGAAATAGCGACTCTTCTGGGGGCGTCTCCTTCCACTGCAGAACCTGAGATAACATCTCCCTGATAGTTAACTGATGAATTCGTAAAAGTATAGAAGTAAACACCTTCATTGCGTGTGGGATCAACACTGGCTGACAGGTTAGCTACAGGTGAAGTTGCTCCAAAGTTCTGGGCATTTCCCTGATGCTGAGCCACCATGGTCTCGCTTGCAAAATCTATTACGCTGAATCTGTACTGCCCGCTTATTGCAAGGGTGTGGTCAAAGTTGGATGCGGTCCAGAAGGCCGAGTAGGTACTTGAGAATTGAGTAAAAGCCTGGGTTGTAAAATTTACCAGTGTGGATGTATTGCCGGATGTGGAGATGAAAGCTTTTGAGCCATCCTGATTTACTGCAATCTCTCTGGTCATCCCTACCGAGCTGCCGGGGATGGATACGGATTCAGCAACAGAGAAAGTGGTGAGATCTATCTGGTGAAGGGTTACATCGGAGGAGGTACTCATAGCGATCAGCAGGCTGCCGTCTCCTGAAAGGGCAACTGAAGCCGCATCAGCAACCGCTACAGTGTGATCCACCGCTCCAGTAGTTGTGTTAAAGAAAAGAACCGAGTCTTCTCCATTGGGAACTGCAATGTACTGTCCGTCTTCAGTAACGGTGAATCCGCTGAAGAAAACGAAGTTCCTGGGGCTTTCAGAGCCCCATCCATACGACTGCATCCAGAATGGAAAATTCTCTATTGTCATCGTAACAGCCTGATTTGACAGGTCGATCACGGTGCACTGGTCATTTACATCGCAGCCCACGTAGGCTGTTTCACCATCAGGACTGAATTCTATCCGCCAGGGTTGTTCTCCGGTGGTTACGGTTCCCAGAAGAGTACCCGTCTCATCAGTTATGGCCACCAGATCATCAAACGGGAATGCTGCAACCGCATAATTTTCGCAGGCAGCAACGGCTCCTGGCCTCAGGCCGTTTGTGGGAATATCCATAATGACGGATCCAGTGGCTGGGCTTATGAGGGAAAGATTTGCTGTCATGTAATTTGCCACCAGAACAGTCTGTCCATCTGCGGACCAGGCCAGATCGTAGAGATAATCACCTTCAGGCAGTATTCCTGTTTCGATTTCGTCTGTAACCTCGTCTGTTACCGGAAGCTGCAGCAGGAAATCTGCAGTTACTCCGTCTTCAGGGTCACAGGAATTCCATTGGATTTCTGAATCTCCATTTGGGGAAAGAGAAGCGATAAGCATGGCAATTAAGAGCATGGTGTGCCTTTCTAATCAACAACGGTGAAACTGATCGTCTGATAAATATCTTTAATGCCGGAACTGATAACTGCATGGTAAACACCTGCAGGCAGAATGCCGGGAATCGTGGATGTGGCACTTGCAGCCAGTCTGCCGTTCATATCATAGACGCTCAGAGTGCCGTCACAACCTTCAGGGACATCGAAAACGATGGAAGACCCGGCTTGAACAGGGTTTTGTGAGATCGTGAAGTATTCTTCACTGCTGGAAGAACTCTGATCTTCTATTGATGTCTGCTCTGTGAATCTGATTGCATCGAACGATATGTACTGACCCTGCGTTCCGGTGTAGTCACCCATTTTTACCATTGCAGAGGCAGGGGACAGATTGAAAGTGCCGAGAGAAACCCACTGGTTGCTGTAGTCTCCCTGATTTACAACTGCCGTCTGCCATCCGGAAGTGGTGTTTATGTGATATATGCCTGTAGCTGTTGCGTGAGAATCGGGAATGTAAGTTTCTACCTCATAGTCTGCGTTGTATGAAAGCACAGGTATCCACTCTACCCTGCAGGTGTCGGGCAGTGCTCCTGTGGAGTAAGTCCACCAGGAATACCCGTTGTAACCAGTTTGCTGTTCGTGCCAGTACTGACAAGGGCCCAGTTTTCTGTAGCCCAGCGTTCTGTCGTCAATCAGGGTACCCGCCGGGGTGAGAACTTCCGACCTTGCGGAGAACAGTTGTGAGATCCCAAGCTGCGTGTTACCGTTGTTGTACCCCGGCCAGTCGTACACAACATCCTTGCCGTTGGGCAGAGTTCCCCACCCCGGCTCGTTCTGATTGCCGTATGAATCATTACAGATAACCGAATGGTTGCTGTAATAACCATTGAAAACAAGGATATGACCGCCTGTGTACGGGCTTGTTGTTGAGGCAACCACCACCCAGGAGTTGTCAAGTTCGGATGTACACGCACTCCATGTTGTACCCAGCCAGAACGAGTCAAGCCCGTGCTGCTGCATCCAGCTCACCATCTCGTTCCACCCGGCTCCCCCTTCATCGTAGCTTATGTATATGAAGCCGTGGGAACCGGGAACCCACACACCGCCGGGAGACTCTCCCAGTGTGTCGTACGTGTGCCCGAGGAATGTGTATTCAGTTGGCAGATAGTTGCCCCACTGGCTCCAGTGTCCTGTTGGAGAACTGCACCAGATGGAGTCCGGCGTAAGGCGGTTGTAGTACTGCACCGCCATCATGCAGGAAGTTGGGCCACAACTCCAGTTTCCGTTGAACCAGTCGGGGGTGTCCCATTTCTGATGCATGTAGGGAACATCGAAGTGAGCTTCAGGGTTATCCTTCGCTGAAGAGGTACTAACAGCGCAGGCGTAGTTTCCAGAAAGTGTTACCGTTTCCTCACCATTTTTTATATCAACTGAAACAGTTTCCCACATCAGAGTTTCACAGCCTTCAGAACTGGTGCTTCTAACATAGGTTACAGCGCTGTCTCCGCTGAAGTGGCCCCAAAAGCCCTGTTGTATGTCAAAAACAGTGTTTCCGCCCAGGTTCATTAAGGAATATCCGCCTTGTGATTTTCCAATGAGAAGAAGACCATTCCGGTATTCTACAGTTACGGGAACAAATGAAAGATCAACAGTTTCCACAACTTCATCTGCCACTCTGATTCTCTTAAGTACACCATCCTCCGATGAAACAAACCAGATGTACTCTGTATTGCCGCAAAGGCTGCCGGGGTATTCTCCAGTCTGCAGCGAACGCTTTACCGTTCCGCGCAGATCAAGCAGCAGTATTTTTCCGGGAACACAAACAAGAATACCGTAATCTGAATAGAATGGGCCGCTGAAATATTCCCTGGAGAAAATTTCCCCCGCGTCCAGAGATACTATTCTCTGGGGAGAACCCTGCGGGCATTCCTTCCAGAACAGATTGTTCTCCGAGAAAAGAACGGTGTTCCCGCACCCGGGAGCAGTTGAAAGAACCTGTTCATTCAGCACAAGAACAGAGCCGGACAGATCGGTAAAAACAGTCTGGTTTCCGCATGAGGCTGCAGGAATACGCAAAACAGCCACAACAAGTAACAACAGCATAATTCTCCCCCTTTTTACCTTTCTACTATCTAAAGAAGTGACTGTGAAGAAAAGACTGGAAATCCAGGAGAATACTGTTATCTTATTTGTAATGTTTTTGCAATGTTTACCAGAGGTAACCGGTCACTCTGTTTGTGTGGGGATATTCCCGGAGTGGCTTATAAACAAACGGAGGAAACAACATGGCCGATGACAGAACCGCCCCTTTTTCAACCGGGGGATTCTTCCTGGTTCAGCTTGCTTTGATGATACCTTTTGTTAACCTGATTCTTCTTCTGGTGTTTGCTTTCTCAGGTTCAATGAATGTTAACCTTCAGAATTACAGCAAAGCCGTTCTTATATGGATGCTGATAGGAGTTGGAATTGCTCTGATCGTTGGTGTTCTGGGCGCTTTAGCTGCTGGAGGAATAAGTGCATGGCTTGAGAATGTAAGTGACCAGTACCAGATTGTAAAATAAAAAAGTGGCCCCGGAGAAACTGTTTTCTCCGGGGCCTTCTGAATACTGTAGTTTTCAGTTTCCGGCCAGACCAAGCTGTGAGAGGATTTCGTTGAGTATGTCCATATCAACACGGTGCGGTCCTGTTGCAAGGTGAAGCTCAATATCCCAACCATTTTCAGAGAGCAGAGAGAGAGCCTTCTCAGAGTTATCAAAGGAAACTCCCATGTCGTCCGGGGAGTGCATCAGTTCAATCTGCATTGAAGTCGTTCCGGAAAGACGGTTTGTACCAATGAGCTCCTCTTCAAGCCAGCCTGCTGCGGGAATGATAGCTTTGAATAAATCAGGTTCCAGAAGCCCTGTGTACAAAGTCAGACACCCACCCTGCGAGAACCCGAAAAGATATACATCTGAAACAGGGTATTCAAGTTTGATCTGTTCCACGAGAGCAAGTACATATTCTCCATCAAGAACAAGGCTGTGCCCCCAGTCTTCCGTTCCATGTTCCCCTCTGAACCAGGAATAGGAATCGTCGCCAATTGAATATGGAGCCTGTGGAACGACGAAGATAAATCCCGGGTTATCGATAAGTTCCCAGATTCTCATAAAGTTGTCCGGTGAACTGCCAAGTCCGTGGAGGCCTATGACCAGAGGTACTTCTTCTGGAGGGTTAAACCCCTCGGGAAAATTGATTCGGTAGAAGAAAGACTGCTCTGCATCAAACCAGTGTACCTCACCAAGTCTCTCACTGCGATCTGTGAAAGCTGTATTCAAACTGTCGATAACTGACGAAAACAGTGTGGACTCCCGGACAGGATCAAAATCTGTATCGGCATTTGCAAGGGCCAGATTGTCAAATCCTGCGGCAAATGATCTTTTCAGATAGAGAGTTGCCAGCTCCTCTTCTCCCATGAGACCGTAGCAGCATGCAAGGTTGTAAATTGCAGTAGAGTTCCCGGGGTCAATTTCGAGAGCATCCAGGTATTCGGAGGCGGCAGCCAGCCAGTTTTGCTGTCCGTACTCTTCGTTCGCAGAGGTCAGAGCTTCGCGGGGGCTCAAATCAAGAAAATCTCCTGAATGAATATCCATGGGGTCAAGGGTTCCCAGTAACACGGCAGCTGCCAGAAAAATCATAGGTAATTCCTTTCCAAAAGAGAGAACTCAGGACAGTTGAATTCTGTGAAATAATCGGGCTCGGTGTCAAATGCTTTTTGGTGTAAGACATGACAATAGAAGTTTTCAACAAAGTAATCCACAACAGAAGTTCGTTCTATTTGTGACATTCCCACAAAAATTTTATTTTGTATTCATATCTGCGTAATAGTATGTAATGCAACAGGATATAAGATCGGCATGATTTTGACATGCAAATAGAGACGGTGCATGGTTATTTTATTGACCACTATAATAGTAAAGAATTGTGCTGCGTGTGTGCAAAACTATGGTAGTTTACTACTTCAACATTTCAGCTGCAGATTCTACAGCCGCGTATGCGTCTCTGGCATAGAAAGCACCTATCTGAATTGCAAACTCTTTTGTGACAACAGCTCCACCAATCAGCACCGGAATCTGAAGGTTGTTCTGCCCAAGCAGCTGAATAACTTCTTCCATTCTTGCAGCGGTTGTACTCATGAGAGCGGAAAGGCCGATTGCATCGGCTCCGTGTGTTTTTGCCGCTTCAACTATCTCTTCAGAAGAGATGTCTTTACCGAGGTCCACAACATTGAACCCGGCATTTGACAGGAACAGGGAAACAAGATTCTTCCCGATGTCATGTATGTCTCCTCTGACAGAGGCCAGAACAATTGTTCCCTTGTCGGCTTCGCTGTTCGATTTCAGATGGGGTTTCAGTATTGCCATAAGAGCCTTTGCCGCTTCCGCCCCTGCTATCAGATGGGGAAGAAACAGTTTCTTCCTGGAGTAGAGGCTCCCAAGTTTGTCCATTGCCGGAGCCAGGCACTCATCAACAATAGCCACGGCTCCCATTCCAGACTCAAGAAGCAGACCCGCAGCCTGTTTTGCTCCCGCCGTATCACCTTTAAGCAGTGCTTTCCGCAGCAGAGCGTCGTTGCCGGGAGCTTCAGTCTTCTCATCATCAGGAATTTCAATGTCTGCCGGGTCAAATCTGCCGCAAAGAGCTGCTGATCCAGTGGTGATAACCGGAGTAACAGGATCAAGAACATTCACGATTCCCGCGTCAAGTCCATCCATGGAGAGGGTAGCAAGAAAAGCAGCGTTGATTCCGCCCCGCTGGGGAAGTCCGTGTGACACATTGGAAACGCCGGCTATGGTCAGAATACCATTCTTCTTGAATAAACGAAGGGTTTCAAGAGTTACACGGGGGTCTGCTCCTGTTGCAAGTGCCTTTACTATGGGGTCTGCGAACACTCTTGAAGCGGGGAATCCGAACCTTTCAAGTATGGTGATACCCTTTTGAACAACAGCCAGCCGTTCTTCCGGAGTTTCAGCAAGCCCGTTCTCATCTATTGGCAGCAGTACAGCATATCCTCCGTGGCGCAGAAGGATATCAACCCGTTCAGCTATGTGTTCTTCAGTGGCCATAAGAGAGTTAAGCAGACCGATACCACCGTTCTGAATAAAAGCAGCTTCAATGTTATCAGGTGAAGACAGGTCTACAGAAACCGGTGCGCCTATAGACAGACTGGAAAATACCTGTTCGACAAATCCATCTGGAATGAGTTTTTCAAGTCCCAGATTAACATCGATAAGATCTGCCTTTTCCTGAGCTCTTGCCATGGAGATAAGCGTATCAGGATCTCCACTCCTGATTGACTTTTTCAGCTCCTTCCTTCCTGTGGGGTTTACCGATTCTCCTACCATCAGCATAGCTCCGCCAATGGGAATCACCGAGTCAACAGAGGTAAAAGCTGCGAGTGTTTCTTTGTTCACCTTCTCAACAGGTCTTATGCCCACTGCCCGTTTCAACGCTGTGATGTGTTCCGGTGTTGTTCCGCAGCAGCCGCCGATAATGGAGGCTCCTGCCCATGCTATTTCCTCCGTTGCTGCAGCGAACAGATCCGGGGTCATACGGTAGTTGCCGGAACTGTCCGGCAGCCCTGCGTTTGGTTCAACGGTAACAAACTTGAGAGAGAATCTGGCCATTTCACCGATAACCGGAAGAAGGCCCTCCGGACCTGTGGAGCAGTTTGCGCCTGCAGCATCAACAGCCAGCTGGTTACACAGCAGAGCCAGTGCTGTGGGAGAAGTGCCGGCTCCGCTTCTTCCATCCTCGGCGAATGTAAGATGCGCACTGATAAAACCGTCGGGGCTTGCATCCCGTGTTGCCAGAATAGCCGCCTTGAGTTCCCTCGGGTCGGTAAATGTTTCAAGAAAGAATACATCTATGCCAGCTTCAACAAGAGCTTTTGTCTGCACAAGAAAGCTGTTGTAAATATCCATCCATCCGGCGTCTCCCACAGGGCGGATCATCTCACCTGACGGCCCGATGCTTGCGGCAGCAATGGCTTTGCCGTCAAGTGCGGAAATTACCGTTTCTGCAAGAATACGGTTGGTTTGTGCAGTATCAGAACCGAGTTTAATCTGTGAGCCGCCGAAAGTGCAGGCCAGAACAATATCACTTCCTGCATTCATGTAAGATCTGTGTATTTCAGAGAGTTCTTTCAGGTGTTGTGATGCCCAGATTTCAGTTGATACACCTGCCGGCATTCCGTACTTCATAAGCATCGTGCCCATGGCACCGTCAAGGAAAACTATTCTTTCGGAAAGCAGGGTTCTCAGCTGTTTTGCGGAATCCATCCGGTTACTCCAGTCATACTTTTTACAGGTGTAAGCATATAGCTTTCATTGCATTCTATTTTTAGATCAGGAAACAATTCGACGATATCTTTTTGAACAATCAGGGGGAAGTCACCGTAGCCAGGTGCCACCCTTTTTGTTGGAATCATGTCAAAGGATACAGACATAGCAGCCTGAAGCGCTTTCATTAAAGACTCCACAGCAACTGAGGCTGCTGAATCAAGCATGAACCGGTTCAGTTCCGCCGGACCATCCAGAAGTTCGTCTACAGTTCCGCCAAGAGAGGTAATGGAAACAGAAACAAGTTTGTCCGGCCACATGTTCTGAAGAAAATCCGGGTGTTCTCCTGCAGGGAACAGCACTGCTCCGTAAATTGCTTCGGAAGACAGTTCTCTCAGTACAGAAAGTGCATTCTCGGCTCGTTTCTCTATTTCAGGACCTGCTTCATGAGGAGGACATCCCGCCCGCCAGAGCACCTGCTTCAGTGTTGGCTGAACAAAATCGACCTGGAGGTCAACCCTTCTCACTTTGCTTCCCGCTGACCGGAGCGAAACACAATCTCACGGATCTGAGGAATTCTGTTCATGGTGTAGAGGTGGATACCGTCGGCACCTTCATTCACGAGATCGGATATCTGTGCGATTGCATAGTCAACCCCGGCTTTCGCAAGGTCATCAGGGTTGCGCGAATATCTGTCAAACAGATTGAGAAGTTTAGCGGGAATGGATACACCGCACATCATCACAATTCTCTTTATCTGTTTGTAGTTGAGAATAGGCATAATTCCCGGAACAACGGGGACATCGATTTTTCTGCCTCGTACCCTCTCAAGAAAGTCATAGAAAACCCTGTTGTCAAAAAACAGCTGTGATATCAGAAACTCTGCCCCGGCATCCACCTTGCGTCTGAGATTGTCCAGGTCGTGGCTAATTCTTTTCGCTTCTATGTGGCCTTCAGGGTAGGCAGCAGCCCCCACGCAGAAGCTCTCTCTGGCTGTAATTTCACTGATAAGCTCGCTTGCATAACGGTAGTCGCGGTTTTCGGCAGACGAGTCAGGCGGGACATCTCCACGGAGGGCAAGAATATTTTTTACACCCCGGGCTTTAAGACTGTCGAGCACAGTTTCAACTTCACCTCTGGTGTGACCGATGCAGGTCATGTGTGCGAGAGACTCGCATCCGTACTCATTCCTCACACGGGAGGCGATTTCCACTGTTTTTTCAGTGGAGTCTCCTCTGGAAGCATAGGTAACACTCACGAACGATGGATTGAGATCACGAAGACCGTCCAGTGTACGGAAAACCGTTTTGAGGCTGTACCCCGGTTTCGGGGGAAACACCTCAAGAGATAAAACAGGTTTTTTCATTCTGTATATGTCTGCTATCCGCACAGCAACCGGCCTTTCATTTCTTTAGAACAACAATACAACAGTGGAAAATAACAGGAAAAGGTTTTCCGGCAAAGGTAGATTGACGATACTCATCAACAGCATATATTCGGCGGAGCATGAGGAGATACCCCCTGGCAGGGGGCGCCAACCGAGAGTTTTCCACGGTGGCAGGCGAAAGCCCATGTGCGGGGTGGCCCGAAAAACAGTTTTTCGTGCCGTTCTGTGTGATGCAGAGCGGTTTTTTGCAACAGGGGGAGCCTTTTTGAAACACGGCAATTCAATCTGCATTGCAGACAACCTTTCGGGGTTTTCCTTGTTCCGTTCATCCGAACACATGACCATGTCCAGGCCCTGCGGGGCCGGGAGAGTCACAGCTATCTGACACCCATCTCTCAGCTTCAGCAGGGCCTTTTTCAACAGCAGTCAGTTGTGTTGAATACCCTTACAAAACTGGAGCATCATGTATACGGAACGGTTTTACAGAAACTGGACAACATCCCATCTTAAAACTTTCAGAGTGGTTCTTGGAGAAAGCGATCTGCAGATCTATGCAGAAACAAATCTCAGGAGACAAGCGCTTCGCGCCCTGGCAGACGCAAGAAAAACCCTGAACGAACACATTGCACGCAATCCTTTTTTCGAAAGGTCACTTACGCCGGTATTCACGGGAGCAGCAAGCCCGCTTGTAAAAGGGATGGAAGAAGCCGGCAGGGAATGGAATACAGGGCCAATGGCCTCCGTTGCAGGAGCTATTGCTCAGGAGGTAGGCATAAGTCTTCTGCAGTTTTCCCGTACGGTTATTGTAGAAAACGGTGGAGACATCTGGGCATCTGCTCCGGGGCATCTTGACTTTCTGGTTTACCCCGGGGAGCGGTCTCCATTTGCCGCAGGAATAAGATTTTCCCTTAACGCTTCAGAGGGAGTATCCGTGTGCACCTCAAGCGGGAAGGTGGGACCATCTTTCTCTCTGGGCAGGGCCGACGCAGTAACCGCCATCCATTCATCAGCAGCCAGAGCAGACGCCGCAGCAACTTCTCTTGCAAACAGAATACACGGCGAGTCAGATGTAACAGCTGTGGTGGAAGAGGTGGCAGCCGGAAGAAAACTGCAGGGAATCATTGCTGTCTGCGGAGAGTCCCTGGGTATCTGGGGAGATATACACCTGACAGAAAGTGAAGAAAAAAATGCATAAATCAGTTGAGACCATAAATGAAAAAATAAAGAAAGGAACTGCAGTAGTTCTTACTGCAGGAGAAATGACTTCTTTCGTTAAGAAAAATGGAGCAAAGAAAGCGGCACAGAAGGTAGATGTTGTAACAACAGGCACTTTCGGGCCAATGTGCTCAAGCGGTCTTCTTTTAAACACCGGTCACTTTGCTCCAAGGATCAATTTCAAAGAAGCTGCCCTCAACGGTGTTCCTGCCTACTGCGGAATAGCGGCGGTTGATCTGTTCCTTGGAGCAACTGCACAGGGAGAAGCACCGGGGTATGGAGGCGGCCATGTGATAGAAGACCTGGTAAGTGGAAAAACAGTCTATCTGGAAGCGGAAGGACACGGCACCCACTGTTACCCCAGACGAGGTCTTAAAACAAAAATCAGTATTTCAACTGTGGCAAGTGCGGAACTCACAAACTTCAGGAATGCCTACCAGAACTACAATGTGGCTGTTAACGGTTCAGACAGGGAAATCAGAACCTACCTGGGAGTCCTGAAACCGGGGTTCGCCAATGCCGGATACAGCGGTTCAGGGGAGTTCAGCCCCCTTATCAACG
>JAGGYZ010000005.1 GCA_021162285.1 Candidatus Fermentibacteraceae bacterium | reverse complement strand
TGTTTGACGCAGGTGCTATTGTAAGCAACGCCGGGTGTGGTGGCTGTGCCTCAGGTCAGATAGGCATGACCGGTTCCGGAGAGGTGCAGATAAGTACCTCCAACAGAAACTTCACAGGGAAGCAGGGAAAAGGCGACACATACCTGGCAGGTATTGGAACCGCTGCAGCCAGTGCTGTTTTTGGAAGAATAGCCTCGGTGAACGAACTGGAGGAGGTTTAAAATGGCATCACTTAAAATACAGGGTAGGCTCTGGGTTCTTCAGCAGGGCGGGGAGCTTATCAGCGACATCGATACCGACATGATCTTCCACAACCAGTACCTTGCCATAACAGACATAGCGAAGATGGGTCAGTATGCTTTTGACAACCTTGAAGGTTTCAAAGATTTTGCTAAGCTTGCCAAGCCAGGTGACATTGTTCTTGCAGGAGACAACTTCGGAAGCGGCAGTTCACGCCAGCAGGCTGTTGACTGTTTTATCAGCCTGGGTGTAAAGGCTGTAATTGCCCGCTCATACGGGGCAATCTACAAAAGGAATGCAATTAACAGTGCCTTTCCTGTGATTACCATGCCCGACGCGAAAGCTTCCGACTTTACCCATCTGGAAACAGTTGTACTGGACATGGACAGAGGGCTTCTTGGAAACAGGGAAGTGGAACCGATGAGTGGGGTTCAGAAGGACATATTCTTTGCGGGAGGTCTGTTTCAGTACGCTGAAACCCTGAAGTAAGAGCATGTTCTGAAGATACAATACAGTTGAGAGAAGGTGATCAGGTGTGTCTGTAAAGAAAAAGATCGTGATGCTGGCAGGCCCTGGCTTTGAAGACCTTGAGTTCTGGGTTGTGTACATGAGAATGGTTGAAGCCGGGTTTGAAGTGCGTATAGCCGGTGTTGAAAAGGGAAAAGAGTACACAAGCAAAAGCGGAGGTCTTGTTGCAAAGTCAGAGTATGCAGCTTCAGAGATACAGGCCAGGGAAACAGATGCTGTCCTGATACCAGGTGGCTGGGCCCCGGACAAACTCAGAAGAGACACAGCGGTTCTTGATCTGGTGAGGGGTGTGTACGATAGAGGAGCTGTGGTGGGGATGATCTGCCACGCAGGTCTGGTTGGCATATCCGCAGGTATTGTTACAGGGAAAAAGGCAACAGGTTCACTGGGAATTAAAGATGATCTGGAAAATGCCGGGGCTGTATGGGTAGATAAACCGGCATTAAGTGATGGAAATCTGGTGTGGGGAAGGGTTGTAAAAGATATCCCTTACTACTGCAGAGAATTGATTAACACATTACAGAATAAGTAGTTGGAAAGAAGGAAAGATTATGTTTCGGGTAGATAAAGACAAGTGTACAGGTTGCAGAGCTTGTGTAAGTGTCTGTCCGGCAGATGCGATTTCAATGGTTAACGGAAAAGCGGTTATAGATGAGAGCAGATGTACGAACTGCGCAAGATGCGTTCAGGTCTGCAAACCCGGGGCAATATTCTCGACGTCACAGCCGGGTCAGGGCAGCTCTCCACTCAATCAGAATCCGTTTCAGAGTTCCGGCCGCGGTATGGGAAGCGGCGGCGGCAGAGGGCTTGGAAGAGGTCCCCGTGACGGTAGAGGTGGTGGCCGCGGTGGTGGCGGAGGTCGTGGAAGGTAACCTCCTGTTCGGAACATAACTGTACACTGCTTACACTTTTGCAAGGCAGGCAATGAAGAGATTTTTACCGGTGGGGCTGGTTCTGCTTCTGGCTGCAGTACTGTACATCCCCACCCTTCACACAGGGTTTCTAACCGATGACTTTCTCGACTGCAACCACACATTCAGTGAGGTTGCAGCCTCCTTTTCCTCTCAGTATCAGCCTTGTTATAGATAAATTCCTAAGTTAAGAAAAGTTTCCTTTTCTGTTGGAATGATTAGAATCTAAGTGCAAACAATAATTCAATCTCGAACAAAGAAGGGTATCGCTGAAATGAACCGTTACTCAAGTTCATTCAACCAGTTACTTCAGCAGTTTTCCAGACCATAATTTCAACGTCTCGTAAACAAGCATCAAACAGAGCGAGGGGCAAAGTGATTCACTTCCTGGACTCAGTTTGTCTCGATGATATTCCGCTTCTCGGGACCTTCGGTTACATATCCCAATCCGGCTGGTCGTTCTCGAACCTTGCCTCTATGTTTCGCAAGGATCTATTCACTTACAGGGACTTACTTGAATGGCTTGATGATCCATATGGGTTCCCGCTGCTGTAACCCGTCCCAGAACAGCTGTTTCTGAAGTGATAGATGCTGGACAGCTGAAATCGAGGATCCGCGAAGCGAAATGTCAGACAGAAGTTTAAGAGTTGGAATGAAAACAAGTCTCTAGCTAATGCTCTATCAATAACTTAGAGATCCAAGTTTTGTAAGACCCCTTTTTCAATTTCATAACCGAAAGTTTTCAGTATTTTGCCTTGGGATTTCGTTGGTTCCTCCAGCATTTGCTCGGCTTTTCTTTTGTTGGGATACCATAAACAAACAGAATCCAGGTTTGACATTTCATCTACAATTTTCT